>CANQWE010000003.1 GCA_947627475.1 uncultured Clostridia bacterium | reverse complement strand
GGTACTTTTGCCGCACCCGGCAAAAGTACACCAAAGCCCTTTTTCGGATCCCGCCCCGTTCCGGTGGGGCGGGGCTGGGTCCCCAGCTTCGCTATCGCGTCCGTTTGGTAGAGACCTTGTCTGCTTCAGGCTGGAACTACAGTGCCTTTGCAGACCCTGCGATATCTTGCTTCGGCTATCTCCTTTACTACAAAGTCAGCACAAATTTTGTAGTCCCTCACTGGGGTTTCGGGGGCGAATTGCAAGGGTCCCGGTTTCCCCGGGTGGGCGGAGAGACGCACGTTTCCCTTCTACCTTGGGATCATCTCAAATAAAGAGAGGATGTACCCCTCTTTTAATAACTTTTATTTTTTCTTTTTCTTTCTATAGCGGTCTTCCTCGCTGAAAATGCAGCCACAATATTTCTGCATATACAGCCCCAAGTCCCTGGCAGCCTGCTGTCCCTCCCGGAAATACGGCCGAAAATCCCGATACACAAACGAGACCCCGTACTCCTGGCCGGCTTGCCGAGCCGCCTCACAAATCCCCTCATGATTCTGATAGGGGCTGATCAGCAGCGTCGTAGAAAATCCATCGTACCCGTGCTCCGCCGCCCACCGGGCAGCGGCCGACATACGCACGCTGTAGCAGTATGCGCAGCGACTTTCAAAGTCCGGCGAAACAGCTGCCACAAAAGAACGCAGCCCATATGTATCCTCCAAATACAGAGGCGCCTTTACAGACGCGGCATATGTTACAAGGGTATCCCTGCGGCTGCGGTATTCCGTAAAGGGATGGATATTGGGGTTAAACCAGTACAGATCTGGATCGATCCCCTCGCCGCGCAAGGTTTCAATACACTTGATGGAACACGGCGCGCAGCACGTATGCAGCAGTAATTTCATTTGGATGCTCCTATAGTAGATTCTTTCTCTTTTTTTGACCCGCGCTGGATTTCTCCTGCCCGGATGAGGGCCAGCTTGGTACAGACGGGACCGGTCAGCTCATATATCAGGGTACCGCAGAGAATCACCGCCTGAATCGTTTCCCCGATATCCGGCAGGGCCTTGGCCGCCATAAGGGACAGACCAATGGCCACTCCTGCCTGTGGGATCAGGGTAAGGCCGATATACTTGCGCACGGTAGGTTTGGAATGGGCAATGACCGCGCCAAGTGAAGCGCCTCCGATCTTTCCTGCCACGCGGGCTATTATATACGCGATTCCCAGCAACCCGATCTGAGGCAAGATAAACAGATTAAGCTCCGCACCCGATATAACGAAAAACATGAGATAAATGGGAGGCGTTATGGTGTCGGCAATTTCCAGGATATCTGCGCCGTCCGAACACAAGTTGATCAGGGTTGCCCCCATAAACATACACAGCAGCAAAGAGGACAACCCCAGCATCGATGCCAGCGATGTTCCCAGGAAAGTAAACGCCAGTGTGATAATCAGCCGGTTTGAGGATTTTTTGAAAAACCGCAGGGGGATCCGGAATAAGAGCCCCAGCGCAATCCCAATCACCGCGGATCCCAGTATTTCCACAAAGGGCTTTGCCACCGCCCATACCATCGATACCTCCCCAGGATTCTGCAGGGTATTCACAACGGCCATGGCGATACCAAACGCGATCAGCGCTACGGCGTCGTCCAACGCCACAACGCTGAGAAGCGTCTCCGTAACCGGGCCCTTTGCCTTATACTGCTTCACCACCATTACTGTGGCTGCAGGAGCAGTGGCAGAAGCAATGGCCCCCAACAGCAAAGACACTTCTATATCAAATCCCAAGACAAGCAACACCGCGCATACCAAAAACATAGCGCCGAATGCCTCCAGCAAAGCTATGATCAGCGGTGCAATGCCCACCTTTTTTAAATAGGAAAATTCAAATTCTGCTCCGATGGTCAGTGCGATCAGAGCCAGTGCCATTTCCGACACCAGTTCCATTTCATGAACAAAGCCGGCAGGCAGAAATCCCAGTACGCAGGGGCCAAGCAGTAGTCCCGCAAGCAGGTATCCGGTCACGTTGGGCAGGCGGATCAGCTTCACTGCCCGGCCCATAATCAGTCCCCCAAACAGTATAACAGACAGATAAAACAGGATGGTGAAGGTCAAAGCAGGTCCACCCCTTCCACAGAAAGCACCGGCAGCGTAAACATAACAGCGGTGTCTGGCTGGGAAAGATCCCCTACAACCCCGCGTACTACTGCTTTTGCCGCTTCAATCTTTTCGTCCTGCAGGGCCATAAAAATCGTACGGCTGTCTTTGCGCTCATCTATATCTGTAAGCATCCGCCGCAGAGATCCCACAATCGGGTATTGCTCTATATTTTTTGCCAGTATGCGTACCATACCGGAGCTTTTCAGTACAGTAGCTCCCCCGATTCCCTGCTCCATCCAGGCGTCCAGGAGCGAATTGAGCTTTTCTGTTTTATTCAGAACGATCAGAAGTAGTTGCATATGCGTTTTCCCCCTGTATTTCATTAAGTGTTTTTATATAGTATAGCACAAAATGGGACTGAAGTCGATACTGATGGGTACACTGCACCACGTTTATCAGCATATGATGACAATAAGGCTGCGCGAAAGGCAGCCTGAAAATACAGGAACACAGCGTGGAAAGCAATTTGTATCCACAATATTCTTTTCCACGCTCTATTTTGCAGTATCCCTGCAGGATAGTATAGAAAGGAATGGAAAGCAAAATGGGACTTACCAATGCAAATAAAACCATTAGCACAAATCAAATTGACTGCTACGGTTCTCTGCGGGTTACCTTGGCCTTGGCCGCGTCCCCGGATATCAGCAGCAATCCCACAGATATCGTTCTGATTTTGGACCGTTCCGGCAGTATGGCAGGCACTCCCCTCGCCAACATGAAGTCAGGAGCGAATACGTTTATCGATATCATCGACGAGGCTACGGACGGCGCCCCTGACGGCAACATCGGCTCCGGCAGCCGGATCGGCATTGTGAGCTTTGCAGATACCGCCGTGCAGAACACACAGCTGATCACATCTGTGGCTACCCTGAAGGCTGCGGTAAACAGTCTGAGCGCAGGGGGTTCTACCAATCACGCCGATGCATTTGCGCAGGCGACGGCACTGTTTGACCCGGCCTCTACCAATGCAAAGGTGATCGTCATGTTCACCGATGGAAAAACCACCGCCGGACCCAACCCGAATCCTGTGGCGGCTGCCGCCAGAGCAGCGGGGATCACCATATACTGTATCGGGCTTATCGGGGCAGATGGGATCGATCCGGCAGAACTGAACGAATGGGCCACCGACCCAGACACCTCTCATGTAGCCATCACACCGGATGAAGCGGCCCTGGAGGATTTGTTTGCGGATCTGGCAGCAAACATCTCCAACCCGGGCGCCACCAACATTGTTATTGACGAAGTGGTGAACCCGGATTTTGTGATTACCAGTATTCTGGCACCTACCAAGGGAAGCGCCAACCTTGTGAGCACAAACACGTTAAGGTGGACCATAGACGAGCTGGGAACTACCGCGGGAGAAGGCGCCACGCTGGAATTTCTCATCCGGCACGTTGCCGACACATCCGGCACCAAGCTGGTCAATGCATCTATCACCTATACAGATGATGAGATGAACCAAGCCAACTTCCCCGCCCCCACCGTAGAAGTGGACTGTGGGATCGTGGTACGGCCGGAGCCCTGTCCTACCCCAGTAGATCTTGA
This sequence comes from uncultured Clostridia bacterium, assembly GCA_947627475.1. Classification (GTDB taxonomy): domain Bacteria; phylum Bacillota; class Clostridia; order Oscillospirales; family CAG-272; genus Avispirillum. Next base: position 61,378 of record CANQWE010000003.1, on the reverse strand, counting down.
AATAAACGGATGCCAGGACTCGGTGATTTATGACCTGGGAGACACGTATCTGGAGTCCCTGGGCAGAATTCTTCAGGTAGATGTGAATGTTCGAAATGTTTGCCCGAATCGCCGGGTTGCGCTGGCTGTTGTGCTTACAGAAATTGACGATCAGGGCGGAGAACACCCGCGGGGGATGAAAACCCTGACAGTACCAGCACACCAATATCCCACATGCCGGGACGTGCTGGTAAAATGTATTAAGTTTGTCCTGCCTGAGGACCTGGATGTTTCCGGCGGATCTCCCACAGCAATGTGCAATCAGCGCAACTTTAGGGTAAGAGTTTTCGCCAACAATATTGACTCCGACTTTCAGTGCTGCGATGTGACCATTTGATGTCCTGATTCATTGTCCCAAAAAAGCAGACCGGCTGCAACCGGTCTGCTTTTTTATTGTATGGATGTTGTCTCGCCTAAGGGTTCTGTCTGGGTGGTGTCTTCCTCTGCTCCGGTAGTTTCTTGAGAAGTACCGGTTGTATCTTCCGGTGCCTGGGTGGTTTCATCTACAGGCGCTGACGTCTCCTCTGTGCCCGTCTCGTCTTTTTCCGTGTCAGCCGTTGTCACCTCGGCTTGCGGGGTATCTGCTGATGTATCTGCAGACATGGCAGGTTCGCTATTGGAAGGAACCTGATTCGTTCCGGTTCTGCCCATAATGGTATTCCCCGCCGACAGCGTGACCTCTCCGCTGTAAGTTCCCCAAAGGCCCAAAACAGACAGTGTGCCTCCTTCTGCTCCGGCAGACACAGAAAACTGTATTGTATCGCCTTTTTCCATGGCACCAGTATAATACTGCTTATCCTGATAGGTGACCCTGCAGTAGCCGGCAGTTTTCTCGACTGTTCCCACTACAGTAAGTTCCACTGTATAGCTTTTTTCCGCGGCCAGTGTAAATGTATCGTTTCTCTGCGCAGACACCTCTGTACCGGATGCGTCGGTCACCTTTGCACTGACCGCATAGTTCGCCGCCTGCACGGTAGCTGTACCGGATGCCATTACTCCGGAAAACCACGCCCAGGTGGTGCCGCACAAACAAGCCATGCAGAGAACGATCCCCCAAACAGTGGGCAGGATCAGCCGCATGATATTATCATCAGTAGGTTTCTCTTTGGTTCGGAATTTCAATAAGTTTCTCAATGTATTTGCTCCCCTTTCCGCCAGCGTCAAGGCAATCAAAGGACACAATGGATATTATACCCTTTGATTGCCTCCCAAGCCTCTATAGAGGCTTGGGAATATTTGTCGTAGATTTTAACTCCTATGGATGGTGTAACTTGCAGACTTCTATATATTAAAAATCCTATGTCTTCCATCCATTACCGTAATGTAAACTGAAAACTCTCCATTACTTCCGGATAAACCGCAACATAGTCGGGCACTTTGTCCTGACTGATTCTTTCTCCATCAACATAAAAAGTACAGTTTTCAGCAATTAATGTGGTATTTTTTGCTCTGACAGACAGAAAATATTGTTTGTTCCCTGTAGTCTGATTGGCTTCAATCCGGCAATTTTTAAATGTAAAGGTGCCATCGTGGGCTCCCTCTGGATCGGGATTGCCTTCACTAAATTCGTTTATTACAACCGTTGCAAAATCATTCCAGCCCTCTGCATTATATCCCTTATCGTTCAATCCAACCAATGTGCAGTTTTCAAATGTCACATTTGCGTTGGGAGAATGTGTCTGGAAGGCACACCATCCGGATAATGTGGAATTACGAATTACAACCTCTGCCTCATCGCTTGCGCTTGCCACATTGAGGGCGTAGTAGTTGGCAGAGAGAGAACAATTGTCCATAACCAGCTTCACTTTTTTCGCGTCATAGATAGAAATACCTCTTGTGTATGACCCGGTAGTGGGGCCCTGAATATCTACATTGGACAAAGCAATGGTAACAGGATTCTCTGTCCCGGTAATATTGATCACACGGTCGGTACCACTGGGGATGGTAAGCGCATTTCCGTTTCCGTTAATCGTAACATCGCCGGTTGCCTGCAAAGCGCCTTCCAATTCCACAGGCGCTGTGAGTGAAACGGCCTTTCCCGCATCGATGGCATTTTGCAGTTCATCTGCGTTTGCAACCGGAACAAAATCCAACGGCGCTTCCTTGTCATATTGATTGTCAAAGCTGTCACTCTCTGCTGTAGCCTGGGTTGCGACTACCGTCAGATCAATAGTAATGTCTTTGGCCTGGTACTGATTGCCGGCTTCTTCCTTCATATGTACCGCCAAGGCAAAATAATCGGTTTCATTTGCCTGTCCGTTTACAATCTCATCCAGGCAGCCGTTTGGTGCAGCGATCATGCTACCGGCAGCAATATCACCGGTGCTGGATGCAGCCGCTTTCAACTCTGTCCAGTTTGCCGCTGTTAAATCTGCAGCCTTGATTCCATCAATTACAGCGTATTCCAAAGAACCAATTAGACCGCCATCCGTCACCTGCAGCAAAATATTGTATTTCAGTGCAAGGCTTCCCTTATTTTGCACGCCAAGATACACAATTTGCGTTTTGCCGGGCTCCCAAAGGGTGGCGTTGCTATTCTGCGCAACGTCCGCTTCCTGAAAAATGTCTCCCTCTCCGTCGGCGATACTTACGTACCCTTCTCCGTCCAGCTTATCCATTATAAGATCTACGTCCAGGTTTCCCGCGACAATCCGATTTTTCCCACTGATTACACTGTCGGTAAACCATGCAAAGGTCGTACCGATCAGCATTGCTGCGCACAGCACGGTAGCCAGAACACTGGACAGCAGTGCGCGTTTCGTACTTTTCCTTGTCGTCATTTTGACACTCCTTTTATGGTATTTTGTCGGCTTTTTCCGGGACAAGACGCCTCCGAAAAATGCCGTCAAAATCGGAGTGCATCTATTGTACTTTGTAACATTTCCCCGGTAGATCAGGCAATTTGCCTAACTGTGGGGATTGACAGCCCCCCCCCCGTTGGAAATTTTTACCATTTGTACATGTTTCATAACAATGAAACCTCCTGTGTTTTCCCGCCTTCGGGGATCCAAAGGCACAACAAATCTATGCCCTTGGATCCCTGCATCCCCTATAGGGGGATGCGGGTCAGATTTTCAAGCCGCTTACTTTTTTGCAGTAAACATCGCGATGGCGTCCTCCTGAGAAATGGACGGAGAAATGGATGCGCTGCAGATATATATTGTAGGTTCTTCTGATGCAAATGTATTGTTATATGCAGTAATACCTGCGTCAGCTATGTAATACAGACCAATTGCATCATTGCCGGTAGGATTTTGCCCAAATGTGTTATTGGTAATGGTAACTTTTACATTTGTATTATAATCCGGACTGCCGTTTTCCAAAGCTTCCACATGGATATACCGCTGTGCAGCATTGGCAAAAGTACAGTTGTTGACAACCAGCTGTGCCCCTTCAATGTTGCCGGTCATTTGAATGACATCCCAATTGGTATTTTCAAACACGCAGTTTTCAAAAACATTTATGCCGCTGGTATTATTTACATAAACACAGGATTCCTTCGTTCCCTTCGCGTTGTCAAACACGGCATTCTTCACGGTGACATTGTTTGTACTGCCAATATACATGGGTACACCGGAAATTGTATTCCCCTGGGCGTCGAAGGTAATGTTTTTATCGATGGTACGCGCGGATGTAGTCAGCTCTATGTCCTTCGTCAGAACGATGGTATCCCCGTCATTTGCACTTGCAATTGCGTCTTTTAGCGCCTCTGCGCTGTCAACTGCTGCTTTTACTACAGTATACCAATCCCCGTTTTGTATAACAGTGTAGCCGTCTGCAACATAGCTCACTGGGCCGCCGGGTTCTGTATCGCTCTGGGCCGGGTTATATTTATAGAAGGTCCCTCCGTACACAGTAATTTTTGACGCGCCGCTCTGGTAATCCGCGTCCCGGACGTTCAATGTCCACTTGGGTGTGACGCTCTTAAAGGTACCGCCGTAAATATTGATATTTCCGCCGTACGCAGCATAAATCATGTCATACTGTTCATCTGAACCGGTAATTTCCTGTGTATAGGTACCGCCATAGATATTGACAGTGCCTCCCTCATACGCGGCCACGGCCATTGCATATTTGTCCGAACTTTCCTGCGCCTTGACCGCACCGCTGCCGGTAATATTGACTGTTACATCCTTTTGCGCCTGGATTACGCCATAATCGCCGTTGCCGTATGCGGGTGTCTCGTCCAGGTCAACCGTATAGTCCCCAGGCTCTGTGAAATTCAGTTCGCCGGCTTTATCGTCATACTTCTGATCAAAGCTGTCTGCCTCATAGGGCGTCTGTGTAGCCAGCAGGGAAATACCCATATCAATGGTGGGCGCAGTCGTGCCGGTTTTGTAGTTGGCTTCGTTTCCGACAGTCTCGGGCATATAAACGATCAGCGTAACATATTCCAATGCAGGATTTTCAGCAGTGGCTTTGTCTGCAGGATACAGTACGCCGCTTTTCCCCGCTGCCAACTGGGAAATAGGTGTGGAGCCGGCTGCCTCTGCGGCCGCAATCGCCTGTTCTCGGGTTGCATATGTATTGTTCCCGTCAACAGCAGCGAACTGAATATAATCAGAAAGCCGGAAAGGATCTCCGGCTGCATTTGTGCCGGCTGTTTCATTTGCAATGGATATATCCAGCGCATATTCCAATGCCAGTGTGCCCAGGTTGGCCATCTTCAAAGTGACTACCTCTACATGTCCAGGCTCCCACAGCGCATCCTCCCGGAACAGATTGGTATCTGCTGTCACAGGGGTTTCCGTGCTACCCTCGACCTGGTACAGCTCTATATCCAGATTCCCAGCAACTATCTTGTTTTTGCCGGATGTCACGCTGTCGGTAAACCATGCAAAGGTCGTACCGATCAGCATTGCTGCGCACAGCACGGTAGCCAGAACACTGGACAGCAGTGCGCGTTTCGTACTTTTCTTTGTTGTCATTTTCTGACACGCTCCTTTAGTAATATCGTCGACGTTTTCCGGATCAGATGCCTTTGGAAAATGCCGATACAACCAAAGCGCATCTATTTTGCTATGACGTTCTTTCCCAAAAAATCAGGCAAAGTGCCTAACATTGGGAATGGACAGCCCCCCCCCGTTGGAAATTTTTACCATTTGTGCAAATTTCATAAGAAACCTCCTATGTTATCCCGGCTTCAGGGATCCAAGGGCACAAACCCTGTCTTTGTTATGCCCTTGGATCCCCGCCCCTCCGGAGAGAGGCGGAAAAAGATCGATCAGCCAGCCCATTCTGCTCCGTCCACTGTATTTCCTGTGAAGGAAACCTCAGCGCCGGCAGCCACAGACGTTGCTTTATAAATCGGGTTTGCAGAGTCACTTGCATCACCGGACGCAGTAATACTGTTATTCACAAATCGGATAGATCCTTCCCGAAAATTTCCAACCCGGAAAACCCGGTCGGATACCTGAGAAATCTTATTGCCTTCAATCAGAATTGTCCCGCCATTATAAATCGTAGCTCCCTGATCCGGAGAGGCATCCTGAATGGCAACAGCGTTGTGACCCAAATTATCAAAGGTGCATCCGCGCACAACGATATCTCGGTTTCCGTAAGTATATATCCCCTGGAAAGCAGTATGTACAGTGCAGTTTTCCACAAGAATATTTCTCATATAGTTTTCGCCGCCTGCTATATGCAGCAGTTTATTGGTCTTATCATTGTGCGTACGGTCTGTACCGGTATAGGAACAATCCCGTACGGTAAGCCCATCCAGGTTCAGGAAGGAAGAGGTATCTGCACCAATATAAATAGACTTTGTCAGCGCTACTTTTTCTATGGTAAGATTCTTGATATGCAGCGTGCTGTAATAGGAATTTGCAGTCCCATTCAACGGCTGTCCATTCACCGGGTTTGTACCTTCTCCGTAAATATGGCCGGTTTTGAACTGAATTCCGTCTATTATAACGCCGGCCTGGCCCACAATAGACACATTTTCCAAGGTACGGGAGTACTGTCTGTCCCTTACAAGGCTGGTTTCCTTTGCCTGATCCAGATACAAAGTTCCGTAGTTTCCAGGTGCAAGGTACAGTGTTTCCCCAAAATCCGCCGCGTCCAGCGCTGCCTGTGCCGTTTCCGGCGTAACTGCGACAATGCCTGCGTCTTGGTCATAGCCATCATCAAAGCTGTCCTGTTCGCTGGGGGCTTGGGTCGCAGACAGTGTCACACCCAAGTCAAGAACGGGCTCTTCCTCTCCCTTTCTTACGTTGGCCCGGTTTTCATTATCCTGCACCATATAAACGATCAATGTCATCTCATTTTTACTGGAAGCCGTATCGGTATCCTGTCCCTTTGCGCACAGGAATCCGTCCTGGGACAAGGGGCTTTGAGATATAGGCGCTGCTCCCGCTTGCTCTGCCGCAGCAATGGCCGTTTGCCTTCCTGCTTCGTCGTCGGTATACATTTGTTTGCCAGGAACAACTGCATAATGCATAAAGTCAGAGAGAAAAAATTTCTCGCCAAACACATTTATACTGCCTTTTTCCTCGGCAATGCGAATGCCTAACTGATATTTCAGCGCCAGCGTTCCCGTATTGTCCACGCGCAGGTTCACATATTTTACCTGACCGGGCTCCCACCGGGCAGCTGTGCCGAATAAAGGGGCATCGGGATGGACCAATGCTTCCGTATCCCCAGTGGTATTATAAAGCGCCACATCCAAATTGCCTGCCACGAATTTATTTCTGCTGCCGGCACTATTGTCAGAAAACCACGCCAATGTTGTTCCAAAAAGCATCGCTATGCACAGACCGATCGATACAGCTGCGGTGATCAGGGCTTTCTTTGTATGTTTTCTTTGTGACATCGCAAATTTCTCCTCAATTTATCTCATTCCTGCAACAACTGCAGGATGTTGCTGCCAATACGGCGATCCAAAGGCACATCCGACCTATCGTTATGCCCTTGGATCGCCCCTCACCGTTTCGGTGAGGAGCCTGTTTAAATTTTTAGGGGGTTACAGGATATACCTGTCTTCCGGCAATGAACACATTTGTCTTACCCTTAGATTATCTCTTCTCCCCTGCGGGAGAGACCACAAAATTTATTTTAAAAATCAAAGGGAAAGTCTTCCCCGTCAAATGTGTTATTGGAAGCATTTTTTACACAAGTTTCACCAAATTTCATTTGGAACAAACCATATGGATCATGGGCGCTGCAATTGATCATAGTGTTATTTGTGAATGTAAAGGATGTAGCACAGCCCCCAGTCATTTTTAAAATACCATCGGTGCATCCGTTAAAGGTACAACCATCAATTACCACAGTATCCAATGCACCCTGCACCATCATGGCCCAGGACTTTGAACCTGCAGCGGCACTGTTGCTAAAAGTACATCCGCGAACCGTCAAACTCTTATATCCGCCAAACGCATCATAGATTGGATATCCAATATCGGTAAAGAAGCAATTTTCAAAAACCAACTCTGTATTTTGGTTCGCACCGGAAAAGCCTCTTCCGCTTTTCACACCTGTACCAGTTATATGGCAATCCTTAAACGTAACTGTACCGATTGCAGCTTCCCCTGCCAGCTCGATTGCATTTCCCGTTACCTGGTCAAATTCAAATCCGTCAAAAGTAACATTGTCGATTCCGTCGGCTTTTATCTCGATTTTATTTACCTGCGCGTTCATGGAGGCAATCGTTACGTCCTGCAGCCCCTCCGGAACAACAACATTTCCTGTAAATTCTGAATCGATCGTTACTGTATCACCAGGCTGCGCCGCTTTCAACAGTGTCTGCAATTCTTCTTCCGTTCCGGCTATAGGAAATTTGGCATCCTTGTCATATGTACCATTGAAGCTGTCTTCCTCACCCGTTGCCTGTGTGGCAATCAGCGTAATGGCGATGCCATCGATAGACAGGCCCTGATACTCGTTCCCCGCTTCTTCCTGCATATGACCGGTCAGGGTGATCGGACCAACTGTCTGCCCAGGCGCAAGAGTATATTCGTCAAAGTGCATCTTACCGTAAAACAGCGTATCAATATCACAACCCTTCAAAAGGTCAAATTCGCTGCTTTCAGGGGATATAGAAACGGCACCGGTATTAAACTTGAACCAGCTTGTATCAGCCATAGCGGTGAAGTCAATAACCTCCAGCAACTTCGCGTCTCCTTGGATACCGGAAACTGCAAACTTAAATTTTAGATTTAGGCTGCCGTCATTTTTAATGTAAAATTCCTCTGTATTATAGGTACAGCCAGGCTCCCACAGGATCTGCTCCTGCTCCCGATTGTCAAATGCTTTCCAGCCCAGCACTTCCCCTTCCAGGGAATTTCCCTGTGCGTCAACCAGCTCTACGTCCAGATTACCTGCGACGATTTTATTTTCCCGCTTGTTACGCTGTCTGTAAACCATGCAAAGGTTGTTCCAACGAGCATGGCCACGCACAGAACTGTAGCCAGCACACTGGACAGCAGTGCGCTCTTTGTGCTTTTCTTTGTTGTCATTTCTCTCTACTCCTTTAATATTTTGTCGGCCTTTCCCGGGACAAGACGTCTCCGATAAATGCCGCCAAAATCGGAGCGCGTCTATTTTGCTATAAACCCTTTCCCCAGAAGCTTAGGCAAATCGCCTAATTGTGGGGATCGGCACCCCCCCCCGATGGAATATTTTACCATTTGTACATGTTTCATAATAATGAAACCTCCTGTGGATTCCCGACTTCGGGGATCCAGGGGCACAACAAATCTATGCCCTTGGATCCCCGCACCCCCACAAAGGGGATGTACAGGAAATATTTTTTTATTTTACAGTAAACACGCCGTTTCATAAAGGCATCCACCAGCCGCTCTCTATGGACCCTTCTTTTACAATACCATCGGCCTATTGGCCGCCTGTATCTTTTTCCAAGTCCTTTTCTGCCGCCGATTCTTCCTGAAGTGGTTTTTCCGGTTCTGCCGGGGTCGCCTCCCCAGACAGTTCGTTTTTCAATTTCATCAGCTCCGCCATCATTTTCTGAGACTCAGCCTGCTGCCGGGCAAGGCGTTCCCGCTCTTCTTCCAGCTCCAGCTTCTGCTGTTCCCGCTGGGCCTCGATTTCCTCCAGCTGTTCCTTTTTATACCGGCGGAACAGTCGGATGCTGTTGATCCCCTGTATGAGGATCAGCGCCAGGAACGGGAGAAAAATACAGACGATATATCCGGGTGTGGTTTTTAAAAACTGAAAGAACGCTCCCACCCCCGGCAGGTTCTTTTGATACTTCCCGAGTACAAAGTCGTAGGTGACTACGTTCTCGTCGTTCTGATCCGTCGTCGTGCCGTATGTAACGAACCCGGGATTACCCTGGGCATCGGTGGTCAGCTCCCGGATCTTATGGGTGACCACCTCGCCGTAGTTTTCCGTATTGGTGGACTGATACGCGATGATGTCGCCAGCCTTTAGGGTTTCCGGATCTACTTCCTTTACCAGCACCAAATCTCCTGCGTCAAAATCCGTTGCGCTCATAGAGTCGGACAGAACGATAAACGCCTTATATCCGAAGAGGTCCCGGTCTACGCGATTAAAGGTCATACTGGATACAATGGTAAAAATCATCATACATACCGCCAGGACTACAATAAGCCATGTCAGTACGTTTTTTGCAATATGGAGTGCTTTTTTCATGGAAAGTCTCCTTCGTATATGTTGTTCCACGCAGGCAATCCAAAGGCACAAACCATAGCTTATGCCCTTAGATTGCCTCTCCCTCACCGGAGGGAGAGGACAAGGATGTATTACTTCTCTGCCGCAACGGTTTCCCAGTCCAGTATGCTGTCATTGTAAGAATACTGATTTGTTCCCGTGGAAGTTACCGTCAGATTTCTTTTGCCGACAACAGAGAATCCGCTTACCACATACGGCTTTTTGCTGCCGGAACCGTTCACCGTTATATCCTGAAGTGTAACGCTGCTTTGGGCGTTTGGATTATTCACCCGTACCAGCGGACCGCTCCACCAATTTGTATACGCAAAGGTACACCCTTCAAAGCTGTAACTTCCCTTTGCATAGCTGCCGGCCTGTACAAAGCTGCTGCCATTTTTATCATCCCATAAGAATTTACAGTTTATAAAGCGAACGTCATATTCCGTAATATTGTTATATCCCTCAAAGGCAACATATCCTGTGTCGAAAACACAGTTTTCAAAAGTCACAGTCATTTTTTTATCTGCTTCTGAAGGCGTCAACTGAAAAATCTTATTTCCGGTAGACCCGTCAGCTTCGCATATAAAATTGCTGTTTTTCACGGTTAAATGATTGGCGCCCTCAACCCGGACAACCACACCGCCTTTTACACTGACAAAATTGGCATTTTGCAGGGTGATATCCGCAGCGTAATTTTGAACAAGCAAGCCGTTGCCACTGGCCGTTACGCGGGTTACCTGCCCATAGTTAAAGTCAATAGTGGTGCTTCCCTGTATGCTTGGTGTGTTTTGATCCACAACAAGGTCATTCGTTACTACGATTTTCTCTTCTGTTTTTGTTGCTTCCGTAAATGCGCTGTTGGATTCAACCGGAACATAGCCTTCCTCTAACAAATCCTCCAAATGCTGCTGCTTTTCAAAATCGCTCCATGCGCCCTCGTCATACGTCTTGCCAAAGCTGTCTTCCTCTTCCGGCGTCTGGGTAGCGTTTAGTGTCAGGCCAAGATAAACGGTAGGCTCGCCTTCCGTTTCTTTTGCAAAGGTGAGCTGATTTGCTTCGTTTCCTACCTGTGTCGGCATATATACCGCCAGCGTCAGGACGTTATTTTCGCCGGAGAGCAGAATATCTGTCATACCGACTCCGTCCAGCTTGCCCATAGCTGCTTTTTCAGCAGCAGCGTCTTTTATCCACAAATCTTCCCGCTTGGTTACAGATGCTGCTCCATCCGTCTGGCTAAACACCAGATAGTCGGAGAGTTGAAACTTGCCGCCTTCTTTGTTGGTATACTCTTTTTCCGCGCCGCCGTTCTCATCGCCAAATACATTGACGGCCAACTGATATTTCAATGCCAGGGAGCCGGCGTTGCTTACCCGAAGATAGACATATTCCGTGTGACCGGGCTCCCAAAGGGCCACGCCCTCGGTAGGCTTGAACAGATTGGTGTCGGCATCAACCTCGTTCCAGTTTGCGCCATCGGTGCTGTATTCCAGATCAATATCCAGATTCCCAGCGACGATCTTGTTTTTCCCGCTGGCTACGCTGTCGGTAAACCATGCAAAGGTGGTGCCGATTAACATTGCCGCACACAGCACGGTAGCCATCACGCTGGTGAGCAGTGCGCGTTTCGTGTTTTTCTTTGTTGTCATTTTTCTGACACGCTCCTTATGTATTTTGTCGGCTTTTCCAGGACAAGATGCCCCCGAAAATGCCGCCAAAACCGGAGCGCATCTATTTATTCTGTACCCTTTTCCGGGGAATCAGACAATTTACCTAACTGCAGGGTTTGAAAGCCCCCCCCCGCTGGAATTTTTTTCCATTTGTGCATGTTTCATAAGAAACCTCCAAATAAGCAAGATCTGTAAAAAAACAAATCTTCAAAAATTACTCAAACAATTTATCGGGATTGTTCTTTGCCTGTACTGCGTCGGCCCGCAAATCAAAGGATAGAGACAGATTTTCCGTATTGTTGGACGCGTCCTGTGGAAAATGGAACGTCATGGTAAGTTCCCGATGCTCGCCCAACGCAAGAAGCTCTGTCGCCGCGTCTGCTTTCTCTTTGGTGAAATCGGACGCCTGTCCGCTAAAGAGTGTGGTATCCTTGTCACGCACAGATACCTCCAGCACATCTGCAAGGCCACCCTCTAGATTTTCCAGATAAAGTTTGTAATACACATCCCATGTTCCGGTATTTTCTATAAAGAAGGTCTTCTCTACCGTCATCCCCGGTTCAAACAAAAATTCATTTTCTTCGATCACCGGTTTCCCATCGTTTAAGTTGATTGCAATGGTTCCGGTCTGGAACAGGTTGCCCTCTACGGACACCATAGAATAAACCAGGGCAAGGGTTGTGACACAAAGGCAAACAGCAAGAACCGCAATCGCCGCAATCCCTCTGGTCAGCTGTTTTTTCGAGGATCTTTTACCGGACACGGTTCCCGCCCTCCTTTCTGCGTTTATACACTACAAGCAATGTCAGCAAAGCTGCCGATACTGCGATAACGGTCCCCAGCAGGATCATAAAGATGTCCCCCGTCTGGGGCGGGCGGATCAAACCCTCTTCCTGGGCAGCATACCAATGAAAATCTGCCAGCAGTCTGGCTGCCTGGTATTCGTTGCCTACGGACTGGTCCAGGGATACAGTAACCTCAAAGTAGGAAATGCTTTCTTCTGCATCGTTTGCTGCAATCGTTTGGGAAACTTCTTTCCCATCTGCCTCTGCAAATTTACCGTCGAACAGTACTTCACCCGTTTCCATATTGGCAACTTTTATATGCAGCACGCCGCCAAGCGCCTTTGTCTCTTCTGTTACGTCGGGACGAAAGAGCAGGTCCACATCCTCTTTGTGGGAAATTTTCACGCCATAATACTGGGTAATAGTATCTCCCGGGAACAGGTTATCCACTGCAAAGGGAACGGTATCCGCCCCATGGCCCTTATACAGTTCCAGCATTTGCGCTTTTGCTTTCGCCTCTTCAGATATCTGCGTGCCCGACTGCGCTGCAGCATTGGTTGCCGCGGCGCGCTGCGCCGCAATATTATCTGCTGCCAGCGGCACAGCGGCAAGCTGTGTCAAGGAGCCCCGGCCGGCCTGTGCCGACGTGGCGATTACATTGCCGGGTACGGCTGCAGAAGCAGGCTTACCGTCTGCAAAATGCGTATAAAACAGCAGGCCGACCAGCGCAATAATACTGAGTCCAAGCAAAACTGCCAGCAAGACAATGGCAGCTTTTATCGGATTCTTTTTCTGCTGCGTTTCCATCTATATATGCCCCCTTGTGGATTTCATAAAACTTGTTAAAATGGGAATACTGATTGTAGCATGACGATTCAAAAGCAAATATACTGAATTTTCCGCAGTCCCATCGCAGAGTTGACTCATCTAACACAGGATCAACCGCACGTTACTGCCGAAAAGCAGGAGCCAAACAATTCCCCTCTGCTCTCGCACTGCAAAACGCTTCTGGAAAAGCACTGCAAGAGACGATCTATTGTCTTCTGCCTATATTCTTTATTATTATAACATGCATCAAATTATTTTTCAAGCATGAATCTCCTTTTTTTCCAGAAATTTGACGGCCTATTTTGACGGCACAAAAATAGTCTTTATAACCCTGCTGCCGCTAATTTTTTCATATTTTTTCTTTTCAATTCTATAGAAGAATGGACATACCGGTCCAATGTGACCTTGGCGCTTGCATGGCCCAGTATTTCTGACAGAGATTTAACTTCAAAATCCACTTCAACACAGCGGGTTGCAAAGGTATGCCGTAAAGTATGGAAGTGAATGTCGGATATTCCGCAGGCCTTTGTATATTTTTTTAAGCGGTATTGCAAGGCTCTGGGTTCCATAAAGCGATCTGCCCTGGCGGTCAAAACGAAAGCATTCGGATCGCCCATCCGCATTTTCCCACAGAGCTGCAAAGCAGTACCCGTCAGCGGAATTGTTCGGCAGGAAGCATAGCTTTTTGCCTCTCCTACCACGATCTCCGTCCTTTTTCCGTCCACAGGCTCTAATTTTTGCAGCCGCTGCATCGTCGCCCGGACACGGATTTCTCCGGTATCCAAACAGATATCCCGCCAACGCAGGGCACACACCTCTCCGATGCGCATCCCCGTAAGGAGAGCCAACATAATTCCAAATTGATCCGGACTTGGATCGCGCAGCAAAAAAGCCGTAAGTCTTTTCTGCTCTTCCAGGGACATGACCCGCATCTCTTTTTTGCTTTCCTTAGGATATACTACCTCCATCTGAAAATGCTCTCCCGTCTGCCGCTTGGCGTGCTGTAAAACGGCGCGTAAAACCACAAGGATATCTTTTACTGTTTTCGGAGAAAGCCCTTTCTCTGTTAGCAGAGAGTGGCTGAACTCCTCTGCCAAAACGGTGCTCATATGCTGTAGGGACACCTTTCCCAGGGTGGGCTTAATTTGCCTGTTTATCATTCCATGATATTTTATATATGTGGACGGTTTCACGCAATTTCTGCGTAGAAGCAGCCATTCGTCGCAGTATCGGGAAAACAGATTGCGGCTGCTGGAGCAGCTGGATGGCTGCATCTTTTCTTTCCATAATTTTTCCTTTGTCTCCCGATAAGTTTTTCCGTAAACATAGCCTAGACGCGGCCGGCCACTGGAGTCCCGACTTTTCACATACCGGCCCTCCCACCGGCCGTCCTTGCGCTTGTAAATATTCTCTCCTCGTTTTGACATTGCGTAGTCTCCTTTCATTAAGCATAAATTTGACGGTTGTACAGACGGTTCAACGTACAAGAAAACACACTTTTTTAAAAATTTTTATACGAATTTCCTTGCAATTTTTTCTAAATCGTGTTATAATACGGTAAATATAAGCAAAATGCTGTGCAAAATCGTCTCTTAGATGAGTCAACTCTGCGATGGGATTTTGTCAGTCGGATCTTACACATTTAGCCCCGTTGAAAGTTTTCAGCGGGGCTATTCTTTTTCCTCGTTCGTTTTCTTCCCCGACACCCCCAGCGCTTCACTTACGGCACACTTCAGTAAGCGTATTCGGCAAAACGCATGATAGATATCAAGTCCCTCTTCGTCGGGAGCCGGCGGCTACCCCTATATCAGGCTCCCTTGTTCGGGGGCTGGCGGCGAAGCCGACTGAGTGGTAGTTAATTTCATATATCTCTCCTCCGACTATCTGCAGCGTTAAATTATATTTTTTAACAAAATACAGATTATCTATTGACAAATTATACCAAATATGGTACATTGATAAAAATAATATTTGGCAAACCCGATGAAAATCGGCGACGCAAAGCTATAGGGTCTTCGTCTCTGACATGACAGCCAGTTGCAGCAATGGATGCACTGCATGTATTGTAGTGCTATATTGTTTTTTGCGATGGGTACTGTTGACCTGCAAGCTTTCGCCTGCAGGTCATTTATTTTTTTAGTAACGACAGGATTGGTAGACTTTCATGTATCACTTGACTGAAGGATCGTACTGCTGCGAGAACACTGTTTATACCGGCTATGGAATCGCAAATGAGCAGATAACTATTGAAGACGTGACCTGTGATAGAAGCGCAATGGAAAAACTGGTCATCCTGTGCAACCGCACTTCCCTATCCTCCCTTCATCTTATGGATGTAGTGCAGGACTTTTTGGGAGCAGCTGGGGATGCATAATAACCCAAACAAGTGAGATGAGTATGACGGAAAAGCAAATTACCGGCACAGACGTGCTGTCTTTTATCGACCAAGCCCAAATCGGCGGCATATTTCAAGCGAGCCTGACAGATGGCTTTCCTCTTTTATACGCAAACGATTATTACTATCAGCTCCACGGTTACACAAAAGAAGAATTTGAAACGCTGTTTCACAACCAGGCACATAATGTGGTAGTGCCCGAAGATATCGCAGCGGTGTCCCAAAAGCTCCAGGACGCCATGGATAAAAAGCAGACTTCTGTTACTCTGGAATACAGGGTGCTGCGAAAAGACGGCAGGCGCGCATGGCTGCACGCCAGCGCCGGTCTCACCTATACCAATGGAAAAGCCCTGCTCAGCGGTATGGTGATCAATATCGATGAACGTAAAAACTATGAACAGCAGCTGATCTGGAGTGAAAAGCGGTTTCAAACGGCCATTGAGCAGACGCGGATCAACGTGTGGGAATACGATTTTGCTTCCGGCAGTATTATACAGTCCGAAAAAGCAGGGCGCTTCCATAAAAACGGAAGCGTCATTCCCAATGTGCCGGATAGTCAGATTGAAAGCCGCGTAATTCATCCGGACGATGCCCAAAAGTATGCAGCCTTGTATACAAGGCTGCGTCAGGGAAAAAAGCAAGCCTGCGCCGTTATTCGTATTCTTGGAGCTGACCGGAAATATCGCTGGGAGAAGATCACCTATACCAACATCCTGAGCGATACAGGCGTGCCTGTTCGGGCAGTGGCTGTGTCGGAAGATATTTCTTCTCAGGTGGAGGCAGAACAGCGGTACTACCAGGAAGAGTATCTGCGGGAAATGCTCTCTGCAGACATGCTTTTGTCTGTGAAAGTAAATCTGAGCTCCAACAAGGTGCTGTACATATGGAGTAATGCTTATGAAAAGGAAAATATGGAGGGTATCCTCTCCTATGAATCCCTCTTTTATAGTATTGCAGAACATATTACTCATAAAAATGATAAAAAGCGGTATTTGGAACAGTTTTCCAAGGATGCCCTGTCCAGAGCTGCTATGGAGAATCAAAGCAGTATATATGGGGAATTTCGTTGTACCAGGCGCACCGGGCAGATAATTTGGTGCGCTTTCCGCCTTATGATCATTTCAGATCCTGTCACCGCGGAGCAGGTGGGAATTTTATATATCCGGGATATTGACGACCGAAAAAAAACAGAGCTTGCACTTCAGGAACGGGCAGAACGGGATGCGCTTACCGGCCTGTACAACCGGCAAACCGTAGAATCCATGATTCATCAGAGGATGTTTCGGCATCAGAGCAGCGCCGATCAGTGCGCGCTTTTTATTATCGATATGGATGCGTTCAAGCAGGTAAACGACCGGCACGGTCACTTTGTGGGGGATCGGCTTCTCCAGGAAATCGGCCGCATCCTGCGGGAGGATTCATATGGGAAATGTATTGCCGGCCGGCTGGGCGGTGATGAATTTCTGATTTACGCAGACGGAGTGCCCAATAAACAGTGGGCCACTGATCTGGCAGAACAGATCTGTCAAAGGCTCAATGTACAGTATGTAGTGGACGGAAAAACGCTGTATACCTCCGCTTCGGTGGGACTGGTCACCGCTCCCTGCAAGGATGCAAATTTCAAAGAAATGTTTCAGCAGGCAGACGCGGCGCTATATCAGGCCAAATCCGGAGGAAAAGCCACTTACGTCTACTTTCAGGACACACAAGCGCCCCTGCACCAAACCTATATACTGCGGGACGGCTGTGTGGCCCGGCAGCATCTGGGCGAGCAATGTATGATCGACCATGTGGACGACTCTGTTTTCGTTATCGATGACGCCACCCACGATGTGCTGTTTATGAATCAGGTAGCCCGCAAAACCTTTGATATTGAAGACTATCACGGCAAAAAATGTTACGATATTCTCCAAGGCTTCTCCCATCCCTGTGTATTTTGTCAGAGTCACCTGCCCGGCGACAAGGAATTCAAAATATGGGAGCACCGAAATACCCGCCTCCACAAGCGCTTTATGATCCGGGATAAGATCATCCGCTGGGACAACAGACGGGTACGGCTGGAAATCTTCACCGATATGTCCCGCAGAGAATTTCTTATGGAAGCCAAGATAAAGGCAGAAAAAGTGCTTCTGGAATGTATATCTATCCTGCTCACCACCTGCTCTCTGGATGCAGCCATTCAGGCGGTCATGGAGAACCTGGGAAAATTTTATGAAGCGGACCGGGCATACTTTGCCAAAAGCCAGGACATGCGCACCGTTTTGATCTCCGACAAGGATTGGCACTCTCCCCAGGCCTCAGTCATAACAGGAGAAAACCAGCGCCTGGAGCAAAGCGATCTGCATAGGTGGCTTTGCGGGCTTCGCACAGTGCGGGTAGCCTTGTTCAACAGTCTGGAGCAAATGCGGGATCTGTACCCTGTAAAATATTCCGTGCTGCAGGAAAAAGGGGTCATCTCCTTCGCGGCAGCCGCAGTGTTCGATGAAGACGGCAGCCTTGTTGGCTATATCGGAATCGAAAACCCCAGAAGCAATCTGGACAACACTACCTTGCTCAAATCTCTTTCCTATTTTATGCAAAATGAAATCAGCAAGCGGAATATGCGGGAAAAGCAATGCTTTGTGGATAGGCATGACCCCGCCACAGGACTGCTGAATTGGAAAAGTTATACCCAATGCTTTTCCAAAATCCATCCGGATGCAATCTCCTCTTTGGGTATCCTCATGATTGACATCCATCACCTACATCTTTTGAACCTGGAATATGGTGTTGATTCCGGCGACCGTCTGCTTCAGTCCCTTGCCCGCAATCTGCAGGAAATTTTCCCAAACCAAACGGCCTTCCGTCTGTCGGGAGACTCTTTTGCAGTGCTCTGTCAGGATATCACCTATGAATCGTTTTTTTCCCAGACCCATAGGCTCCAGCAGAAGATGGACAGGGAATATCCGGGCAGCATCATTATAGGCAGTGCCTGGACAGATGTGGATATTGAGCCTAGTCAGCTGCAAAGCCACGCCTATGACAATCTTTCTCTGGCCAAGCAAAAGAGAAAGGAATGCACAACGATGGACAGTCGTCTGCGGGCTATTCGCCTGCAGCGTCTGAAAAAGGCGCTGCAGGAGCATCAGTTTCAGGTTTACCTGCAGCCTAAGGCACAAATTTCCAGCGGAAAAATCTGCGGGGTGGAAGCCCTGGTGCGATATGTGGACGAGAAGCACGGCGTGGTGACCCCGGCAAAATTTATCCCCCAACTCGAGGCGGGAAACAATATCCGCCATATTGATTTCTTTGTACTGGAAAGCGTGTGCGCCATGGTGTGCTCCTGGAAAAAGCGGGGACTGCCTACCCTTCCCGTTACTCTGAATTTTTCCCGATATACCCTGGCAGAAGAAAACATCGTGGATAAAATCAACGAGGTCGTGGATAAATACAAAGTGGAGCGTTCTTCTTTGGGGATTGAAATTACAGAAAGTGCAGGAGATATGGAGCGAAGAAGGCTGATCGAGGTCAGTCAACAGATTGTTGCGTGCGGATACCGGCTGTATCTGGATGACTTCGGATCACAGTACAGCAACATTTCGATTTTGACCTCCCTGCCCCTCCACGGCCTGAAGTTTGACAAAAGCGTAATCAATGATTTATATTCCAATCCTGCCACCCGCCTGCTGGTAAAAAATCTGATCTATGCCTGTAAGGAGATGAAGATCGACAGTATTGCAGAAGGCGTAGAAGAACAGGAACAGCTGGAGATCCTGAAGGCATTCGGCTGCACCTTTGCCCAGGGGTATCTTTATAATAAGCCCATCCCCATGGCAGATTTTGAGCACAAGTATCTGGAAGTTCCCATGCTTACCGGGCAGGTATAAATAAAAAAAGCCGCGGCTGCGGCTTTTTTTATTTCACGCTTGCGCGGCTAATATGCAGGCTGTATCAAAGCTTTGTAAATGCGGCTGCGCTTCCCCCCTGTCAGGGGGCCTGTTTTTCACTGCCATGCCTTTTCCTCATCGGCCAAACAACCCCTTTTTCTCATATACCTCTGTTCTGACAGACAGCACCTGGTACCCCGTCTGCCCGATCGTGCGTTCCAGGACCCGGTCCTCCAATGGATTTTCCGATAGGATCACCGTCATTCCTTTTTTATAGGAAGAAGCGACCTTTTTTACAGGAAACGCCTTGCGGATCGCGTCATTGATGTGAGACTCGCACATTCCGCAGGCCATCCCCGCAATCTGCAATGTGATTTTTACCATGGATCAAGCCAAAGCCGCGCCAAGCGCTCTGCAGGCGTCCAGTCCGGCATCGTCCGGAGCTTCGTTGCAGATGACGGCGTCGCATGCAAGCACCGCGCCGTCGGAAACGCAGGTCTCCTCCCATGTGCGCATCCACTCTCCATCTCCCCATCCGTAAGAGCCGAACAGAGCAATCTTTTTTCCCTTTAGCTTAGACTCGCAAGCGGAGAACATAGGCTCGAACACGCTTTCCTCCAGCTGCTCCGCCCCCATTGACGGGCAGCCAAACGCAACCGCGTCGAATCCGTCCATCATAGAGGCATCGAACTCCTCTGCGGTAAGCAGTGCCGTCTCTGCGCCCTTGCCTTTCGCGCCCGCCTGTACCGCGGCCGCCATTGCCTCTGTATTTCCAGTTCCACTCCAATAAACGATCGCAATTTTACCCATTTGCATCAATCTCCTTATGCTATTTATATGGTTTTCACGGCTACTGCAAGATTTTCAATGGATCGCCCTTTTGCATGCAGCGCACAATAAATATTTGTACATTTCTGATATTTTGCAAAACGCTTTTCCGCCGCCTGGACGTCGCCGTATACCTTCCAGCCGCCTGCGCACTTGTATCCCTGCGCCTTATTTTCAATAAATCCATGTACATCCTCCGGCGGATACCCCAAAAACAGGCCAATTTCATGGGGAAATGCGCCCCCGCTTTGCAGGCGCCGGATCAGCTCTACGATACACCGCCCAGGCGCCTGTGGCGTATAGCCGCGCTGCTGCAGCAGCCGGCAGGCAGCATCCCCCCGCAGATCCGCCGAAAGCTTTGCCGGCCGATATACATAAATCAGCGCCTGCTTGTTCTGAAAGCGCAGCGGCAGGATCCGCAGATCCTTTCCCGCAAAAATGCCATTGATGCGCCGCAGATGTTGTTTCATGTCCTCTGCGTCGGCAAAGCTGCAGGCGAACAGATTCCCCGTTTTCATTCCTGCCAGCGTAGGGGCGCAATGGCGGATGATTAACTCCTCTGACACATTGCCTCCTTTTACGCATTGCACGGAACATGCGCTTCTAAAATATTTTTCAGGGCGCAGATGGAGCTTGTATGAGAACGTGCGATCCGCACCTTCTGCCCCTTTGTTTCCTGCAGGGCACAGTATATCATCTTATGGGAGACTGTGTTGGTAAACAACACCAGCAGATCCGGCCTTCCGATATTTTTCATGTTGCCCCCCATTTTCGGATACACCTTTGCTTTGCAGTTGTATGCGCTGCACAAATCCTTATACTGGCGAACCATTCTTTCATTGCCGCCCACAATTACTACGCTCATGCTCTATCTCCTTTTTGGTTAGCATACGCTAACCGTTTGGGAACAGAATCAGCCATTTTTACCAATGGCTGTATTTCTTTTATTTCTGTATCCAATGCTGTCAAATCCTGCCGCAGACTCTGCAGGAGACGCAAGAAGCGCTTGCGTCTCCCTATTTTTGTCAGGGCCCATGACAGGAGCCGCGCATCGGGCAGTGCCCGCAGTTGCCGCAGTTGCCGCAAGGGGATTTTCCCCGCTTTTTGTCTCTTTTCATCACAAGGACGATCCCGACCACTGCTGCAAGCAGTACCAAGGCAACCAGGATCGTTCCAATATTTGCGCCGATCCATAACAGCATTTTTCAGATTTCCCCTCTTTTTATTTCGGATTTTGCTCCAATTTTCACCTTTTTGGTAAGCTTTGTGGCTTCCTTATAGGGACGGATCAGCATGTAGATCATCCCTGCAAAAGCAATCCCTGCGAAAATCAGCCCCACTATATTTGCGTTTCCTGTAAACAGACTGCCGAACTGGTTGATCATCAACGCGATCAGATATGCAAACCCGCACTGATACCCAATGGCAAACCAGGTCCATTTTGCGCTGTTCATTTCCCGCCTGATGGCTCCGATCGCTGCAAAGCAGGGCGCGCACAGCAGGTTGAACACCAGGAAGGAGTACGCGGTGATGCCAGTGAACACGCTGCCGAGGGTAGCGTAAACATTGCCTGCGGCGCCGTAGAGAATGCCCATGGTGCCCACGATGTTTTCCTTTGCCACAAGGCCTGTGATAGAAGCCACAGCCGCCTGCCAGGTACCCCAGCCCAGGGGCTGGAAAATCCAGGCAACGGCGCCGCCGATGGCAGCCAAAATAGAATGGTCAATCTCTTCTTCGCTAAGCATCCGGAAGGACCCGTCTACAAATCCGAAATATGTAGCAAACCACACACAAATGGTGGACAAAAGGATGATCGTTCCTGCCTTTTTTATAAAGGACCAACCCCGCTCCCACATGGAACGCAGTACATTTTTGACCGTGGGCCAGTGATATGCCGGCAGCTCCATAACGAAGGGCGCCGGATCTCCGGAGAACATTTTGGTTTTCTTCAAAATAATCCCGGAAACGATAATGGCAGCCATCCCGATAAAGTATGCGGAGGTGGACACCCAGGGTGAGCCGCCGAACAGGGCGCCGGCGATCATGGCGATAAAGGGGACCTTTGCCCCGCAGGGGATAAAGGTGGTGGTCATAATGGTCATGCGCCGGTCCCGCTCGTTTTCGATGGTTCTGGAGGCCATGATTCCCGGAACCCCGCAGCCGACCCCTACCAGCATGGGAATAAAGGACTTGCCGGAAAGGCCGAATTTACGGAACACCCGGTCCAGTACAAACGCGATACGGGACATATATCCGCAGGCCTCCAGGAATGCCAAAAGCAAAAACAGCACCAGCATTTGGGGAACAAAACCGAGCACTGCGCCTACACCGGCTACGATGCCGTCGTTGATCAGGCCGCTGAGCCAGTCCGCTGCACCCACAGCCTCCAGCCCGCTGCCCACGAGAACCGAGATGCCGGGCACCCATACCCCATAGGCGGCAGGGTCAGGCGCGCCCTGAGACTCTTTGTCATCCGTTTCCAGGTAAGCTGCCACGGCTGCCTCCAGTTCCGCCTTCGTGGTACCCGGATGCTCCGTCACCTCCAGGGTTTCCTCATCCTCTGTCTCATAGATGATGCTGGCGTCCGCCGGAGTCAGTGCAATCAACGCTTCCAGCGCCGCCTTTGCATTTGCTTCGCTGTAGGTGTCTGCCTCCATATCCAAAGCGCCGGCAATTGCATCATTGCCATATTCTGCTGCAAATGCGTCGATAATCTGATCGCTGTCCCCATAGCTTTCCGCCGCTTCTTCACAGGCGCCGGAGCCGATACCAAACAGATGCCAGCCGTCTCCAAACAGTCCATCGTTGACCCAGTCGGTGGCTGCCGCGCCTACCGTAACCATGGAAATATAGTACACCAGAAACATGACCGCAGCAAAGATCGGCAGCCCCAGCCACCGGTTGGTCACTACTTGATCGATTTTATCAGAGACGGAAAGCCCTCCGGCAGACTTTTTCTTATAGCAGCCCCGGAGCATCTCTCCGATATAAGCATATCGTTCATTGGTGATGATGGATTCCGCGTCGTCGTCCCATTCCTTCTCCGCCGCCTGGATATCCTCTTCCATATGCGCAAGGATCTCCCCGGACAGCTGCAGCTGCTCCAGCACCTTATTGTCCCGCTCAAAAATCTTGATGGCATACCAACGCTGCTGCTCCTCGGGCAAATTATGCAGGGCAGCTTCCTCAATGTGGGCCAAAGCATGCTCCACAACGCCGGAAAAGGTATGCTGGGGGACGGTCTTCCCATACTGTGCCGCCTCAATGGCGGCCTGTGCAGCCTGTGTAATGCCGGTGCCCCGCAGCGCAGAGATCTCCACCACCGGGCATCCCAGAGCCTTGGACAGCTGGGCAGTATCGATTTTGTCCCCGTTTTTTTCCACCACATCCATCATGTTGATGGCAACCACTACGGGAATTCCCAGCTCCGTAAGCTGTGTTGTCAGATACAGATTACGCTCCAGGTTTGTGCCGTCAATGATGTTTAAAATTCCATCTGGCCGGCTGCCTACCAGATAGTTTCTGGCAACCACCTCTTCCAGGGTATATGGAGATAGGGAATAAATACCGGGAAGGTCCGTGATGATCACGCCGTCATGCTTTTTTAGCTTGCCTTCCTTTTTCTCTACCGTAACGCCCGGCCAGTTTCCCACAAACTGATTCGCGCCGGTAAGGGCGTTAAACAATGTGGTTTTTCCACTGTTGGGGTTGCCCGCAAGAGCAATTCGCAGATCCATCGATGCTTTCCTCACTTTCTGCGTTAGCACACGCTAACTTATATTCCAAATAATACGGGGGATATCCCCCGCTGCAAACATATTTCTTACCCAACCTCTACCATTTCCGCGTCTGCCTTGCGCAGGGACAGCTCATATCCCCGGACCGTTACCTCTATGGGATCTCCCAGCGGCGCTACTTTACGAATCTGCACCTCCACGCCTCTGGTGAGTCCCATGTCCATGATACGGCGTTTGACAGCACCCTCCCCATGGAGCTTTACTACCTTCACTGTGTCGCCCACCTTTGCCTGTCTGAGTGTTTTCATGCTTAGACCATACCTTTCTTTCTATTACTAGAGTACAAACTCCAAAAAAATCAGATCATGATTTTCTGTGCCATTTCCCGGCTGATTGCGATCCGTGACTCCTTTACATTTACAATGACGTTTCCGCCGATGGTACTGATCACAGTAACGGCGCTTCCCACTACAAATCCCAGATTTTCCAAATGGGCCCGCACCTGTGGCTTTCCACCGATTTTTCGTATAATTCTTTCTTCTCCAACCCCTGCAAGCGTAAGCGGCATCATCGTTTCGCCTTCCTTCAAAGCGTATATTTCAATAGCAAAATGTATCTATTTCTTTCATTTTTGGTTAGCATTTGCTAACCGTTTGTTATTATATGCCAACAAAACAGTATTGTCAATATTTCTTCGGATAAAATTCCCTTGTATTTGAAATTTTGGCAAATCCAGCATATGGTTAGCATTTGCTAACCATATTTTTGTGCAGTTTGTCACCACAGGCCATGCATGATCCTCTCCCCTGCAGCCTTGATTTTAAAGGATATCTATGCTATGCTATGGGTAGCCAATTGAAAACAAGTCGGCTGAATAGGAGGAGACTGTTATGCGTCTGCAGGAATCCGGCGAAATGTATTTGGAGACGATTTATATTTTATCGAAACAGCACCGCTGCGTTCGATCTATCGATGTTGGAGAATATATGGGCTATTCCAAGCCAAGCGTAAGCAGGGCAATTGGGATCTTGAAGAATGGCGGCTATGTGTCTGTAGATAGGGAGGGCTGCCTGTCCCTGACCGATTCCGGTCTGGAAATTGCGCAGAAAATCTATGAAAGGCATACCATGATGACAGACTTTTTTGTGCGTCTTGGGGTATGTGCAAAAACGGCTGCAGAAGATGCCTGTAAAATAGAGCACGATATCAGCGACGAAACCTTTGAAGCGATCAAACGGCACGTTAAGGGTACATAGAGAATACGTAAATAAGGAAGTTTCATAGGTCTCTTCCTGAAGTGCGTCCCAGTGTTACGCCTGAAAGTAGTGCCAGAAGCAGGCTTTTATGCTTCTGGCCTTTATTTTTTGTTATTTTATGGCGAAATTATGGACAAATTGTTGACTTTTAGTTGTTTTTTCTATATATTATAGTATACATTTTTTTGGGAGGAGTATTATGAAAAAATTTTTCGCCTTACTTTTCGCACTTGCCGCCTTGACTGCCTTTACTGCGTGTAAAGTGGAAACCCAGCCCGCTGACATAGAGGTCAAAGACGGCGATACGACCACCGCAGGCAGCGGGCTGGAAACAACAAGTCCAGAAACTACCGCGGAGGACGCGGCAAAAAAGGACGAGCTGACCTTTGGTTCCACCTTTGTTTTTGACGACTTGGAAATCACCATCGGAAATGCAGAGGACGTTACCTGGACCACAATCGACAACGAGTTTTCGGAAAACAATGGCAAAGACGTAATCGTGCTGCCTGTTACCGTCAAGAATTTGAAAAGCGAATCCCACAGTCTCAATATGTTCTACTACAAAATCTACGGTTCAGCCGGCACTGAGGCAGATACGGCCAGCGCATATTTTTCAGATTCCGATATCGAATTTGCGGGAGATATGAGAAGCGGCGCTTCTATTACTTCTGCTTTCCATATTGTGTATGACGGAGACGGAGATTACTACATAGAATTCAGTGAAATGCTTTCTTCTGAAAAGATAGAGGTCAAGCTGCCGATTGCGAAATAATCATCCGAATAAAAACGCCCACGCGGGGCGTTTTTATTTTTTATTTCGCCTGGCACACGTCCATTCCGGACGCTGTAGCATCTACTGCCCAGCCTTGCTGCATCTGAAAGGCCGGCGCGCTTTTGCATACCCTCTCATCTCTTGTAACAGCGCTTTATAAAAACAGAGGGGGCCTGTAGTCAGGCTCCCCCTATTGCCGCAATCGCTCCGGACAACGGGAGCTTCCCCGTGTATACGGGTATCGGATTGCTTTTTCTCCATTGCGCCTGTATCCGGGTTCTGTGCTGGCAAGGATTCTCCGTATGGGCAAGAAAAATCCCTGGACGTCCCAGTCATTCTTTTGTTTCTCTGGGCTGTTCAAACAAAAAGAGTGTATCTTGAATGGCAAAGGAATATGTCTCTTCACCGATCACTACGGACATGTTTCGCTCCTTTGCCTGGGCCCACATATTTTCCGGCGAGGCGGCCCATTCCAGCATATTGCTGCTGCATAAATCGCTCTCTCCTCTTACCACAAGCCTGATTTCGATCTCATGTGTCCCAGCCTCCCCGATTTCAAAGGTATCCATATCGATCCATCCGGCGCTGCTTTTTTCTATCATCCGGGCAATAGATTCTTCTGTGAATGGAGGGACAGGCTTTTCTTTCCACGCCTGCATAAGCAACGTATAGGTGTGAGAAGGCTGATCGGCGTCTTTCCAATGATCGGAACCGTATATCTTTACAGAGTGCCGCCCACCGCCTGCATACAGAATCGGCACCTCTACACTGGCGTTTGGATGCCGCTCCGTCTTAAAATCGATCGGGCTGCCGTCTATATATATTTCTGTTTGTACATATTTCTCTGTTTCACGGGTCATTGCATATGGCAGGACAAAGGACGCCTTACCGGACAGCTCCACCGTATAGTGCATCTCTGTAGTATAGAAGCCGTAAAGGATCCCGGTGGATGTTGTATCTTTTGTAAAGACGACATTTTCCGCCAGGAGGCTCACGCTTTCTCCCTCTAACGGCGCAAGTCCAAAGGCCGTAACTGGGCCGAAGCGGGCGGCTGGTTGTGTTTGCGTCGCGTTGCTGTCTGCGGGAGGCTGCAGCGACTGGGCAGGCGGCTGCTGTTCAGGCAAAGCAGGCTTTAACATATAGCGGTGGATAAGAATCCCTCCTTCAACCAAGAGTATCATGGACAGCACCGCGGCAACACACGGTATAAAAACACGGCGCATTTTACCCGCCTCTTTGACTTGTATTGTTTCAAGGGGCAGATTTCCAATCTCCTCCAAAAGCTTAAAGCTGTTCACATGAATCCCTCCAATTCGGCTTTTAATTTTTTTCTGCATCGGAAAAGGCGGCTGTCAACGGCGCTTCGGCTCAGACGCTTTTGTTTGGCGATTTCCCAGATGTCCATCCCATAAAAATATCGCAGCAGAAAAATGTCTTTATCCGGTTGCCCCAGCGCGTTGATAAAACGATCGATCCACGTGCCAAGCTGTCTGTTTTCAAAAGAATCTTCTGTGGATAGGGGTGCGCACACCTCATCCAATTCTGACAACAGTATTTTCACGTTTTGACTGCGCTTTTGTGCATGCATATTCCTGAGCAAATCAATACAGCGTCTTCTGACGCAGACAGCCACAAAAGCCTTTAAATTTTTGATTTCTTTTATATTTCTTGCATTCCATACATCAAACAATGCATCATTAATACATTCCTCAGCATCCTCCGGGCTTTGCAGAAACTGCTGTGTTATTTTTTGCGCGTAGGATTTATACTTTTTTCCAGGTGTTCCAATCCGACTTGCTGTTTTTCCGATATGAGTAAAATGATTTTATCATCAGTCAAATGAATCCCTCCTTTACTTATAGAGTCGTAAATCGTGTGCGCATCTTGCGGGTTCGGACTTTTTGGCGCGCTAATATACTTTATATACTGTAGTATATAGAAACGCCAAAGCCATTGCAGCGTACCCGACCATCGGCTCAGCATAATAAGCAGAAAGGCTACACAGCAAGAGGCGGAGAGAAAATACAAGAGCTACCTTCAGCCATCTATCCAAAGCAACGCTCCGATGCCTTTACAATTGATACGGAAACACTGTAGTACCTCAACGCAGCAGAGAAGCGACCAGAGCGGATTCAGGAGAAAATTTCAAGAACCATCATTTATTCGTTTGCTGTGGCAGAGCACAGGGAGCAAGGACACTTGCTCCCTGGTTCTTGTCAGCATTTGTATTATTTGTAGCCGGGAGACGAGTTCATTTTGACAGACCGACCGTACTTAAATGAAAAATTACTATCGAAATTCAAATATCTGTAGTAATTACTCCAACCATCTTCTACCAGTAAATAGTCGGGTCCTGTCGTCTGGCTATATCCTACTACAAAGACAGAATGTCCGCCTGCCTTCCCGTTAAAAATAGCCCCATAATCAAAAATACATGGTTTATTTGCATTGATATCCCGCATATAGTTGGAAAAACTTACGGAAGTATATTCATCAACAGTCACATTGTAACCTCTTTGGGAAAAATACGTTTCAATGGCGCCGGCTTGTTTGGATATTACGGTACCCCCGTATGAAATTCCATTATTTGTATGTGTCACAGAAGTTTCCGTCAAGGTCCATAACGAGTTGAAAGTGTCCCGTATTTTTTTGTTTATTAGCGCTCTGCTATATCCATTGTTTTGAAAATAGCTTACCATATTCGTCAAAGCGACAACCGAACACGCATATCTGCCGGTTGCGTTTGTAAAATCGGATTGACCGTAGACGGTATTCCTCAAATAACCAGGCAATGAGTTATAACTTGTGGTCGTACCTTTGTTTGCCAGAAATGTTTCATAGCTGCAGATCACAGAGTATCCATCTACTATACTTGTAGCGGTTTCAGGATCATTTATTCCTTCATCTTCCTGAAAGTTTACCTCCTCATACGTATAAGAAGAGATCGTTTCGCTGCCGTTCTCCTCTACAGACAGCGCCTGTTCCTGCTCCCATTCTTCGACGATGAAATCATATTCTTCTTCTGTAAATTTTTCACCGGTATTGTCTATGTAAACGGTCTCCCCATCTGCTTCTTTGGGGACCACATATTCCATAGGACCAAAGCCATACAATTTCTTATCCGCAAATTCTTCGGACGTTGTGTCACTGTCTGCAATACAATCATACAAATTCGAGACGCCTGCCTCCGTAGCAAATTCCTCAACTACCGGCCCTGCCTCCGTCAGCTTGATCACCACATAGCCTGACGGTTCTTCGTCTTTAAATAAATCAATGCAAAATCCGATCAGCATATCGTTCTGGTCATAAATATTGATAGATTCCCCTGCAACAAAATCTTTACCAGGCTCTATTCCATCGATAAACCCCTGTGCAAATTCAATCGCCGTTACGCCTTCATCGTAGCTTTGCACATCGCTTGGCATATATGCAAAGCTATTCATAAACAAGCTACAAACCAGTGTCAGGACAACAAAAACCGTACGAAATTTTTTCATAATAAGCTTTTCCTTTCATCCGTTAAATTAAAAGTAACCCTATCTTTTCTGACAACACCGATAGAACAATTTTTGTACACGGGCCCATTTCTGTCAGTTTTCGCAAGCATCATCTGTGTCACCGCTGTTTGCCAGCCAGCCTGCTTGGATACCCTGTAAAGGACTTGTCCTATACCGCTTCTGGAAATCGATAAATGGCATGCTCTCCTTATTCTCAGGCTTACTAACCTGATTCGTTATTTTGCGTTTTCGTGTATGGATTTTATTGTTTCTTTCATTTATTCTTTTTTCAAAATCGTAATTTATTGTATCAATAGCAAAAACCCTTCTATTTCCACTGTGGCTTCTATAGCCTTTTCTGTACCATATTCTCCGTTTTCTTTCATCAAACTCTTGTAATCACCCTATCCGCGAGTATCCATGCCAGAATTAAGCTGTATTTCCTGTACATTATCCTTGCCGATTCCGGCAAAAACCGCAAACGCACGGTTTTCGTTTCTTATAGTATGTATTTACAGGGATAGATACCATCCTGTGTTACCACCGACAAATCCAATCACAATTCTATTTCTGATAAGACGTTCCTAAATTTGCTGTACGTCCCTGTACTATAGGATGGCAGCCAATATAAACCCTGATTCGATAGCAATTCCTTTATGTAAGGTTTTTGCATTTTTTCTTACTATAGGATATTTTTTATACAATGTCAACAAGGATTATGTCGAATCATGTTGTAAATTTGATATTTTTTTCAACAAATTCTATAAGCAACATCGTTGTAACCAGCCAATGATTGAGATCAATCGTTCGTGAAACCCTAATTTGATTTTCGGTGTATTTTGCGTGCTTGCTGTTGCGCTCTGAATTTGCAAATCGCTTGTAATTTGCCTGGGTAGTTTTGCACGCAGCAAAAGCAGAAAAAAGAGAGGGGGAGGTACCCTCTCTTTTTGCGGCCCAAAGAAAAATATGCCGCATTATTTCCCATCCTCTGTAAATCTATACAAATACAGAGAATGGCTCCCATTTTCCGCCGTCACTGCAAGACTGCTTGCATCATTCCAGAACATGCTGGTTTCACAGCCTTTGCTGTAATCTTCTCTGTTGAAGATTCGCAGCTCTTTTTTCTGCAAATCTATGACTCCAAGCTCTGTGATCTGCAGGCTGCTCTGACTGGCCGCATCCAAATTTGCCACAGCTATTTTTGTTTTGTCCGGGCTGAGAAGAAATTCCATATTACCGGTCGCCTGTAACCCTGAAATGCGGGAGACCTCACCATTGGGTTC
The DNA here is from genome assembly GCA_947627475.1 of uncultured Clostridia bacterium. GTDB lineage: Bacteria > Bacillota > Clostridia > Oscillospirales > CAG-272 > Avispirillum. The sequence continues at coordinate 30,795 of CANQWE010000003.1, read as the reverse complement.
AATCAAAGTGTACCCCTCGGGGGAGCGATGCATGTAATACCCGCTGCCAAGGGAGATATACCCAACCGCAACTTTTCCCAGCGCATCTAAAAGCTGGCCGTTTTCAAACAAGGTAAACTGAGCGCCGGATTTCACATTGTACGTATATGCATGATATCCCTCCCCGTCCTGTTGCCGGAGGACAGATATCCATTCTTCGTTGATAAAGGTACAACTCACAAGGGGTTCCTCGGATAGGGAAACCATACGCTGTTCCTGGGTATGAACCACATAAAATTTGTCCAGTCCCAGCAGAAAATAATTGCCGCTGGGGCTGATTTCAAAATAGGATAGCACCGCATCTTCGTCCAGATAACCCCGAAGAATATCTGTTACCACACCGGTTTTCAGATTGTAGAGCACATAGTAGGATGCGCTTTGCGGATCAATCAGCTCCATCCACACCTGCTCCTCGCCGTACGGTCTCAGTACATTGGTGCTGTAGGACTGCTCCATGGAATCTGCCTGGTTTTCTATATGAAGTCTTCCATCCAGATAGCCGTAGTCAAAGGACAGCGGATATGAAATAGCATTATATACAATTTCATCTGAAATATGGGTGGATGCAAAATCCAACTTTTCTATGGTATCAGAAATTTTGTAGTATTCCAGGCCCTCATCTGTACGCACAGTAGCTACGTTGTTTTGCAGCGTAAAAGGCCCTTCCATACGAAAATACTGAATATCTGCGATTTCTTCTATTTTCTGACGGCCTGCAAAGGAAATTCCTGACGGAGCATGCCCGGACGGAGAGAATATGTCCTCCGGGATCACTTCCGCCTCGGGAGAGCGAAATATCGAGATGACCATATTGCGCAGTCCTGCGCTAATACTGAAAACTGTACCAAATAGGATAGCGACTGCAAGGACCACAACGACAACAGGCTTAATAACGATTTTTCGGCGGGGACCTGATTTGTTTCTTCTACAGGCAGCATAGGTGGCTTCACTAAGGGGTACTGTAGGAACCGGAATCGCATTTAACTCTTTTTTTAGATTTTTTTTAAGCGTCCGGGGCATGTTGTCCTCTCCTTTCTATCTCAAAACTATTGCGCAGCTTTTTCAGAGCGCGCTGATACTGTTTGCGCACAGTATCGTGCTTAATGGAAAGCATTTTCGCAATTTCCTTATGTCCGTGTCCGTATACAATATGCAAAATAATGATCTCCTGCTCTGACGCGCTCAGTTCGCTGAGCAATTCGGAAAAGGCGAAGGGGTCTGGCGCCTCCCCGTCACTGAGCCATTCTATCTCCTCCCCCACCGAATATACCCTGGCGCCGTGCCGGAGCATATTAATGGCAGTGTTGCGTGTAATGGTCAAAATCCATCCCTTCACGCTGATATCCTTTTGAAAGCCGGGGGCTCCCCTGACCACGGCGAGAAAAACATCCTGCATCACATCCTCTGCAGTTTGCGGGTGCCTGGTCATCATATAGGCCAACCGATAAACATCTGCCCTGTATTTTTCATACAGGGTGTCCAGTGCGGCAATATTCCCAGATGCTATTTCTCTGATAAGAGTAAAATCGCTCATACTGTTCCCCCCGACGGATCTTTCAACTATATAACAATCGGCAAAAACGTTTTGTGACATTAAATATATTGATATTAATAAGATATATCAGCAGCCTTGTTTTTGTCAAGGCTGCTGATACGATTTCTTTTAAAAAGTAATTCGTATTTAATGATACATATAACATCCATAGAAATAATCTGAATAATAAAACCAATATGTTTGTCCTGTACTTCCATCTGGTCTTCCTGAATAATCATAATAAAAATATAAAATATGCCAGTCCAACATTCCATAGTTTTTTGCAAGATACTGTGCCCCCCATTGGGATAAATCTCCACAGTATTGGGGATGGCTTACATTTGCCTGATAGGGTGTTGTTACACTATATGGATCCACATTTTGGGGCCCGGCTTTATAATAGGTACAGAAAAAGTTAAAATCGCTGTTTAAAAGAATCGCCGTATTGATATCATTACAGGCACGCACAATATTGGCATTCCCCACGTTTGCTCCACTGGGATTGTAATTCTGGTCTACAGACGTATCTTTTACATCATAGCCCATTCCAGGATATTTCGGCACTAAAACCCGATACCATCCGTACATTTTAACTGCCATTGCACAAGCCCGTAACGCATCACCATTCCAAGTTGGATACACTTCATTTGCCAATACTACTTTTATATATTCTTCCATATTTACACTGTGCACAGGCTCACCGTAAAGTCTCGTCATTTTTACACGAATAGTCTTGATTACTTTATGATTTTCCACGCCTACCTTCGCTGCAGCTGCCTGCGTACCAACAGCATTGGTAGAACGCGTCTGCTGTGCCTGTTGGAATACAGACTTCCCCTGCTTTTCTAAGTTTTCTACTTGTTCCTTGGACATGGCACGATATCCGGTCAACGCAAGTGACTCCTTTTCATCCAACTTTTCCAACGCAGTTTTAGTATATTCCTGATTGCCGTTGTTTTCCAGCATAGATCGGGTACAATGCGCTTCCTGTACCTTGTACCACTGCCCATCCATCTTAGCGATGATTACCATTCTGTAACTGATACCGTTGGTGTAATAGCTGGTCTCCTCTGAAACCGTATAGTTTACACCTACTATATAGGTTTCCACTTCTTCGTATGTTTGTAAATATGTATCAATTTCATAATATGCGTCTACCATTCCATTCGGAACCTGTTCAATGTCAACAACCTCTGCTGAAAGAACAGTAAAAATTCCAATATGATTTTCCCGATTATCTGAATCAGATACAAAGTTGATATATTCCTCCTGCATGTCAGGTGCAAAATTTTTTGCCCATTCCAACCAATCTGTATTTTCTGTGATGGTCATAGAATCGTAAACAAATTGCCCGCTTGCGGACAATGCCCGATAAGACGCGATAGTACCTTGCTGAGCTCCAACCGGTACTGCCACAAGTAACAATGTCAGAGCTAGAAAAAACGCAACCCATTTTATTTTTTTCATTTTCTTCTCCTAGTTTTATTATTTTTTGTTAGTACTGTTCTCTTCTACAATATTTGAATATTTGGAAATACCATTATGTATTTTGTTTATCCATACAAATTTCCTCAATTTGTCTACCCGAGTAACCTATCTCACAATTAATTTCCTTGTAAAATCCTCCTAATAAATCATTTTTAAAACTGAATTTGATTGATATTGTCCTTTGCTTCAAAATAAATGGGGAGCTGATTTAAGTCAATTCTCAAATAGGGGGTATACAGGGTGTTATCCGAGGTTGCTATCATTCCATATTTTCCCACCTCCTCTCCGCGCACCAGAAATCCAACAGACTCCTTTTGCCAGGTAGGATCTCCAAAGCACTCCCTGATATAGTCGCGCATGGGCAGCTTCCAATATCCGTTTTCCTCCACATACGTCTGAAGGGGTTCCCCCTCTGATACTTTGGTGTCCCACAGCATCTGGGTGCTGGACCATTGGGACTCTGCTTCGTAGGCTCTCAAATCCTCCGGAACCCCGCAGCTCAACAACGGCCGCACAAAGAAGTTTGCATCTTCAATATCCTCTCCGTTTACCGTCATAAAGTAATTCAGCCGCAGACGCATATAGTGCTGGCTCTGGCCCCAATAAGGATGGTTGCCTACTACTGCATAATTGGCCAGGTACTGATTGACATCCTTTTTTTCATATACTGTGGAATCAGGCATTTTGTTCAAGTACATTTCAAACGAAGGATCCAGCCGGACCGGGTATTCGGTATCCCCCTTTTCATGAAAAATTGCACCCCCAACAATCATCTGTACAATGATATCGCCCTCCTTTCTCTCTACATTCATATAGGCGTCTGTACTCATTTGGGCCTCTCCTGCTTTTGTATACTGCACAAGCGGCTGATAGATAATATTTTTGATCTGGTTTCCCTTAAGAAAGGTGATATAGCCGTTTTTCTTGTTTTCAAATCCCACAGCATTGCTTTCTACCCGAAAGAAAAAATCGTTTGCATCCGGACGCTCCTTGAGCACAATCTCCAGCTTGATCCCAGCTTTGGTGGGGTAAAACGCCATATCCATATCGCTACGTTGATAGACCACCGCCTCCACAGTGTCCCCGTACATATTGGTGAAATCCGTTTTTTCTCCCGCGGAAAATCCCTCTGCAGAACACTGCGGGGCAAATTCCATATAATCTGCTCCCTTTTCTATGCGAAAGACCCCGTCCAACGTCTCTGGAAAATAAGTTTTCACTTCGTTTGCTTTGTTTTCAAAGAAAAAACCTTCCCTCTCAGAGGGGATAAGGGCGTTGTCAATAACCTGATATCCGTCCTCTCCCTTGTATTGCACCGGCCCGGCAAACACATACATGGAATACGTATCATCGCTGTTTCTATAGCAAATTGTATAAGGTGAGTCGTAGTCATGCAACTGCTCTACGTGCCCCTGCGCTTCCATATCAATCTCCACAGGGGTGGCTGCGGTGGTTGCGGGTGCATCCTCTGCAGGAGGCTGCACCGGATGCTCACTGCAGCCTGCAAAAAGAAGCAAAATCAGCAACGTGACAGTATAGAAATATTTTTTCATATTAGCCCCCCCTTTTTATGCAGGTACATCCTGCTGCAAATTTTTTTCATCCACATAGTCTATTAAGTCTTTCACTGTAGGAAATTCGGAGAGAATTAAAATTTCATCTTCAAATTTAATGTTAAATGCCTCCTCAAGTGCAATCACGATCCGGATAAACGTAATGGAATCAATTCCGATTTCGGCCAGCGCCGCGTCTAAACGCACTGGATCGGCGGGCGGCTGAATAATATTGGAAGTGATGACCGATAAAATTTTCTTTTGCCGCTCTGTCATAGAGCAAGCCTCTGCCCCAGGTTCCTCCCCTTTCATTTCTTTGCATTGGAAAACACTGTTCCGGTTGATCTTTCCGTTTGAAGACAGGGGAAAGGCCTCCACCCGCTTGTATACGGCAGGAATCATGTATGCAGGCAGCTTTTGCTCCAAATGGCGTATGATCTCCTGGGATAAAAAACAGGCGTCTCCCACATAATACGCTTCCAAAACTATATCCATATCAGAAACGCTGCGGCCTGTTACCACAGATTGCCGGATGCCAGGAATCTGGTTCAGATAAAATTCAATTTCTTCCGGTTCGATCCGGTGACCCCGTATTTTGATTTGATTATCCCTGCGTCCCAAATATTCCAGGTCTCCCCCCGGCAGCAACCGTCCCAAGTCCCCTGTCCGGTATACTTTTGTATCGGGACGGCCGGGCAGGGTCAGAAACTTCTCTTCTGTAAGCTTTGCATTGCCTACATATCCCCAGGCCAGGCCCGTTCCTCCAATACAGATTTCCCCGGTCTCTCCAGCGGGAACCTGATTCATCTGAGCATCTGTAATATAAATTTCCACACCTGGAAGGGGCCGGCCGATGTGAATATGGTTTGCCTCTGTCATCTCCCCAGCCGTAGCCCACACAGTTGTTTCTGTAGGGCCGTACAGATTATATATTTTGGCGGTGGTGTTTGCCCGCAGTACCTCCAGCAAGGGCCTGGGCAGAGACTCTCCTCCCAGAAGAATTTTTGAAACATTGGCCAGACAAGAGACACTGGGATCAAAATTCAGCAGCAGCTGCATTCTGGAAGGTGTCATCTGCACGATATCGACCTGGCCTTCTGTAATCAGCGCGCCCAGAAGCTTCGGGTTGATCTGTTCTTCTTCATTAGCAAGCACAATGGAAAGCCCCATCTCCAGGGCCCCTATGCTTTCCAGCATGAATACATCAAAGGAAGGCGCAGCCAGACAGGAGATCCGTTTCCCCGGAGAAAAATCGATTATGGCGCCCATTCCCGCAATAAAATGATCCAGGGAAGGGCGGGATATGGCAATACATTTGGGCGTGCCGGTAGTACCGGAAGTGTGGGCATAATATGCCATATTGTTTTCTTCTTCAGGCGGAGTAAAATCTACTACCACGTCGTTTTCTACGCACAGGATCGTTGCCTCCGCGAAGCGATCCGCGTAAGTCCTGGCAGTTAGCACTGTGTCCACGCCGGCATTCTGCAGGATCCCGCAAAGCCGATCCCTGGGCCAGCGCGCGTCCAGGGGTACAAACGTAATGCCGCGCCTGTAGCAGTTGTATACTGCAGACAGCAACGCCGTGTCTCTGTCCAGCAAAATCCCGATTTTTCTCTGCCAGGACAATGTAACCGTGGGGCTTTGAAGCATCTCTTTTGTAATAACTTTCATAGAAAATTCCTTTCTGCTGTCGGATGCATTACGATCCTCCCTCCGCCAGCTGAATCAGCTCCCATGCAATGCGGCGCTCCTCCTGCGCGATAGAAAGCAGTTTATCGCGCAGGATAATTTGTAAAGACGGATCTCTGGAAAAATAAAATTTCATCAGCAGGGTATTCACATGATCCCACTGCCGACGCAGCAGGGCAGTGTGCCGCGCGATTTCCCCAAGCGTTCTGTTGGGAAAAAGTTCTCCCAAAGCGGTCAGGGAAACAGAAACCTTTGTGCGGTTTTTGCCAAAGGTGCTGATCTGACGCAGCAGCTTGGTATTCGACAGGTCTCCTCTCCACCTTTTGGCTTCCAGATCCATGTCCAGCTTTTCTCCAATATCCAAGGCAAACTGTCGCATACCTTTATATGCTCTTTCAAAAACCGGCTCGTATTGGCAGGTATATCGGCTTTCCTTTAAAATATCCGGCAGCGGGCACGCGCGAATATCCCGCGCCTCCTGCGCCTCAAATAAAATATACTTTCCAAATCCTTTTTTCAAATGATTTACAGAAAGAAAATATGTATCCTCTGAGGCATAGGGATCCAGACAGATGAAATGCCCCTTGTCTGTATCCTGCCCGATGATCAGCACAAAATGTTCAATATGAAATTTCTGATAGGCGGCGTTCCAAGGGCAGTAAAAGCTGTCCAGATACGTTCCGACAGGCCGGTCGTACCCCAGCTCCCGCTGAATCACCTGCTCCAACACCCTATACTGCCCGGGATGCCCCCAGCTTACCTTTATATTGTAATACTGCTCCAGTGTATACCGGGAATACCGCAGCACACCGTAGGACAACCTGTCTGCATAGGTGTAGGCGCCTTTTTTGTCAGGGGAATACGAAAATCCCATGTATCCTAAAAACATCAATGCAGCGGGTCGACCAAAATAATTTGCCGCTGTAGCTACCACGCTATCGATACAGCTAAAGTATTCCTGCCGCACCGGCTCTACAGAAAGAAGCATACATCTTTTCTCCTTTAATGCATGTCCGTGGTTTTGCAAAGCTTTTGCATAACCTTAGAGCAAATCGTCTGAAAGATCTCCTCTACCGGCAGGCTGCTGTCTATGACAACGCCGCCGTTTTCTCTTGCAATATTCAGATACTGCTCCCGCAGGCAGTGCTGCAGCGCCGTATCGATATATCGGTTTTTTTCCTGCTTTCTGCTGCGCACTCGGGAGATGGCTGTGTCCACATCAATATCCAAAAAAAATGCAAGATCCGGTTTGGGAACAAAGCCGGAAACCTCATAGATCCACCGGTCACTTGTATACCCCCTAGCCCGAAGATTGGCCAGACAGGAATAAAAATACCGGTCTGCAATAACCACTTCCCCCGCTGCAATTTTTGGAAGAATTTCCTGATTGCTGTGCTGTACCCGGTCAGACGCACACAACAGGGACAGTGCACGGTAATCATACATACTGTGGTCGGGGCTGTCCATATAGGTCCGGAATATCGGAGAGCTTCGCACGGCGTCCGTCGGCTGTTTCGTGATAGATATATCCATGTTGATCCTGCGAAAAAATTCTCTCAGCAATGTGATTTGTGTGGTTTTCCCGCTTCCGTCCAGCCCACAGAAAACAAACAAATATCCTGGCTGATTATGGGGTTTCATCTGTAATCTCATAAAGTCTCTCCTTCTTTCTGCTGGTAAATACCCAATCTGCAAACACGTCTGTATAATAATAGGTCCTGCCTTCTCCAGGATGGATGATCTGCTGCAAATAGGCTGTGTCTTTGGGGCAGAGTCCCACAAGAAGCGCATCCAAATAGGGTTTTTCTATATGAAACAGCTCTTTGGTGCGCAGCAGGGCATAGTAGCATTCCTGCTCCAATCCGTACCGATGAATAAGCGACTCAAGCGCCCTATACCAGTTCGGGTCGGTCCAAGTGTGTAAAAGCAGATACAAATCCAAAAATTTATAAAGGGATGTATCCCGTTCCATAGCCACCCAGGCGTAAACCGTTGCTTCCTTATATAAATGGCAACACAAATGGATCAGAAAATCTGCCGGCTCCAGGGTATAGAGGCAGGCGCCCCCGGCCTGGATTAGCGGCTGCGCCCGGCTAAGAAAGGCGGATACGGTATCGGCGGAGGACACTGGCTGATAATCCAGAGAAAAATTCAAATCGATTTCCAGATACTCCATCTGGGGCAAGTGGACCGTCCGGATGAAGGGCACCGTCTCTCCCCGGGTCATCCGGGACATCACGATTTCCTTCCGGTCTGCGGGTATAAAGGCGCCGCTGCGGATGTTTCCCTGCAAAAAGCCTGCCTGCAGCAAGGCGCCCTCCAGAACAGAAAGATGCTCTCCACTCAGAAGAATGTCTATATCGTTGGAGGTACGCAGGCCCGCTGGATACAGTCCGGTCAGATAGGCTCCCTTCAAAAGGGCGTACGGTATGTCCGTCGGCAGAGCCTTCCCAAGTAGTTCCAGTGCCGCCTGCATGCTTTCCCCCTTTACCCGGTTTCCATCGAACAGCATCTGCAAAGGGAGACGGCATTCCCGGTGCACCCCTGCCAGCAGATCGCAGGAAAGCAGGGTGTAATATGCAGCGCCCCCCACCCGGTGGAATAGCAGCTGCCCCAAAATATATGGCCAATGAAGGCTTTCCTTCATATACGCGGCGATTTTCTCTCTGTCCGGATCTAAAAATTTACACAACTCTAAAATCAGCTTATTTTCTATCTCGTACATGTTGGCCTCCTGCGTACAATTTTCCCAGAGGCGTTTCTGGGCAGCATTTCTACGATTTGCAGCTCCGACGGAATCTGATACGGCGGCAACGCCTCTGCCATACGGGACAGCACCTCCTTGTGTGTCATATCCAGATTTTCCGGTCGAAGTACCACTGCGGCGGCGATGTGCTGCCCCACCGCACCGGCCGCCCCCCAAACCATGCATTCCTGTATAAAGGGAAGCTGTGCAAGTCCCGCTTCCACTTCCTGGGGATATATATTCATTCCCCCCTGAATGATTCTGTCGTCTGCACGGGACAGGATAAACAGATATCCCAACGCATCCTGATAGCCTATATCCCCTGTGTCCAGCCACCCGTCTAAAAATGCCCGGTCGGTGGCCTCGGGATCGTTATAATACCCGATCATTCTACAGGGTGTACGGACAAAGATATGTCCGTGGGTATAGGCCGGCAGGGGAGTGCCGTCCGTCTCTGCGATTTTGATCTGAACCCCTGCAAGGGGAATACCGGCAGAGGTAGGCACCTGATCAAAGTCCCTGGGCGGAAGCCAGCTTACTCGGGGACCTGCTTCGGTAAGGCCGTAGACGTGATAAATATCTGTCCCGGGAAATCCCTGCCGAATTTGGCGGGCCGCCGCCTCATGGAGACATTCTCCGCTGATAGCGATGGCACGGATCCGGTGGGACTGCTGTCCATCCCGCCGGATAAAGGCGGCGAGGTGATAAAACAATGTAGGCGTTCCGCCCAAAACAGAGATTTTATGATTTTTTGTAAATTGGAGCACCGCCGCGGGACTGTATTTCTCATCCAAAAAGCCGATATCCAGCCCCCCGCACAAGGCTGTGAGAAACTCTCCGATCAAAACAGCGCAGTGGTATAGGGGGCGGGCAATCAAAATCCGATCTTTGGACTTTACGGCAAAATACCGGCGGATTTTTTCCACGTTCTGCTGCACGCCCCAGGCAGAAAGGACTACTCCCTTGGGTGTCCCTGTAGTACCGGACGTACACAGGATCACCGCCGCGCCCTCCAGCTGCGGGTCCGGGGCGGGGACCGGCTTCTCTGTCCAAAAGCGTTTTTCCCCCATATGATACCGGGGAATGTGCAAATCGGACTGTTCCAGATCTGTGATAAGCAGGGCGGGCTGTGTGCCGGCGATAATGCCGTCCCAGTGGCCCCTTCCATAATGGACGGACATGGGTATAGGAACCATATCCGCATACCAGCAGGCAAGCAGTGCCTGTGCCGTATGTAGCCCTCTGCCGCACAAAACAGCGCATTTGGTTCCAGCCGGGCACGCGCCTGCAAGGGCATCCCCCACTTTTCTTACCTGCTCCAGCATCTGCTGATAGGTACACTGCTCCTCCCCGTCAAACAGCAGGGAATCAGGATAGGCACTCATGCGTCCGAAAAGAAACGCCCACATATTCATTACTGCTCACCTGCCCTTATACCGCTCCGCCAGAGAGATCACATCTTCCACGGAAGTAAGATTTTCCGGATCCAGATCCTCTACTGCGAAGGTGACGCCAAGGGAATCTTCCAGGGCCACGATCAGTTCTACCGTTTTTATGGAATGGATTCCTACAGAAGACAGGGTATCTGCCGGACAAATCTGCTCCTGAGGGACAGCGGACAGCTGAGAGACGGCATGCAGAACAGTATTTTTGATTTCCATAAGTCTTCCTCCTTATTGATAATATTGGGCCTGCATAGTAAACATTTTTTGATAGACACCGTTTTCTATTTCCATCAGCTCCTGGTGGCTGCCATATTCACAGATTCTGCCCTGGGAAAAAACAGCAATTTTATCGGTAAAGCGGGATGAGGACATCCTGTGGGATATGTAGATGGCAGATTTACCGCGGCACATATCGGAAAAACGCTTATACACTTCATACTCTGCAATAGGGTCTAGAGCAGAGGTAGGCTCGTCCAGAATAATGATGGGCGCGTCTTGGTATATCGCCCGGGCGATGGCCACCTTCTGTCCCTCTCCCCCGGAAAATTCAATGCCCTGCGGATCGAATTCTTTATACATCATAGTGGACTCCTTCTGAGGCAGGGAATCTACTTTTTCCTTTAGTCCGCTTTTTTCAATACTTTCCTGGAGCCGGTCCGGGTCGGGATTTTGACAAAGCGTGATATTCTCCTCCACAGAATAGGCAAACAGCTTATAGTCCTGAAAGACTACGGCAAGCAAATCGGCATAGGCGGCATAGGGAATAGTAGCCACATCCTTTCCGTTTAAAAGGATCCGTCCTTGTGTAGGTTCATAAAACCGGCACAGCAGCTTGACAAAGGTAGACTTTCCCGCACCGTTTTCTCCCACTAGGGAAAGAGTCTGTCCGGATTGAATTTCTATATTGACATTATTTAAAATAAGCTTTTCCGTATTGGGATAACGAAAGGAAACATTTTCAAATGTTATCACAAAAGAAGCCTTATCAAAGCCGTCCAGACTCCCTTCTTCTGTGTTCTCATCCTGCTTTCCCGCCACTTCCATACAATATCGGATTTCCCTTGCCGTGATCCCGGCGCCCATAAGAAGAGAATAGTTGCCGATCAGACCGCTGACATAATTGGAAAACTGATCAATGCTGGTCATGTACATGGTAAAATCCCCCAGGGGGATCCCCTGGAAAACCACCTTATAACCAAGGTACAGATACACCGCTGCCTGCTGCAGAACGGCAATGCCTTCCGTTAAGGTATTGAAGCGGAGCACGGCTTTTCTGTTTTTTCGGTCGGCAGGCCACACCTGATCCTGGTGATACTGATAAAATTTCTCCAAAAGCCACGGTCCCAACTGATTGGCACGGATCTCCTTTCCAAATCGAAAAGTACTGGCCATATCTGCCAGGTAATTTCTTCTTCGGAAAATCGGACCGGTTTCCTGCCGCCAACCTCCCTGATATTCCCGCATCTTCCGCTCGATAATAATCTGCGTAAGCACCACAAGTCCCAAAAATAAAAACACAATGGGATGGATGGTCATAATAATGGCGGCAAACCCGGAGACATTCAGCAGTGCGGTTACAAATCCAGTTGTATAGGTGAGCACGTCAAAAAAGGGATTCACCGATCCGGCCAGAGAAATAAAATCCTTCATTTTAGGATCTTCCAGATCTGCGTATTTCATTTTCATAGCCAGGTCGGATAAAAACAAATTCAGCTTATACGATGTGATTTCTCGCTCCTTTGTATCGATTTTGGAAAGGAACGCGTTCAGCGTGCTGATGGTGAAGGAGACAGCCACCATACCCGTAACAAGCAACAAAATAATTTTTACGCCTCCCTCTTCGGTGAGCGCGTTGAATATATAGCGCATAAAAATTACATTAACAAAATTTGCAAGCACCAGAAATACTGTGCTGGGAACGCGAATCCAAAACAGCTTTCTGTTGATTTGAAACAGAAACCGCAGACAAAAGCATATATTGGAAAATGTGCCCCTGGTAGATATGGTTTTTTTCCCTTTCATGATACTGCCGCCTCCTTTTGGTAGTACTGGGCCTGCACGGCAAACATTTTTTCATATTCCCCTTTTTTGGCGATCAGCGCATCGTGGGTGCCGTATTCCACCAGCTCTCCCCCTGCAAACACCGCAATCTTGTCGCAAAATCTGCAGGATGCCAGACGATGAGAGATGTAGATGGCAGTTTTGTCAGTCATAATCCGGTTGAACCGGGCATACAGCCGGGCCTCGGCAGCCGGATCCAGGGCAGCGGTAGGCTCGTCCAAAATTACGATAGGCGCGTCCTTGTAATATGCTCTGGCACAGGCAAGCTTTTGTCCCTCTCCCCCGGAAAATTCGATCCCCGCGGGATCGAATTCCCGGCTGATAGAGGTTTTTTCTCCATATGGCAAGGCATCAATCTTTTCTTTCAGGTCGCCGTTTACAACAGCGTCCCAAAACCGCTTTTCACAGAACTTTTCAGATAAAACTACGTTTTCCCGGACAGAAAACGGAAACAGCTGAAAATCCTGAAATACGACAGACAGTAGCCGGCAGTACAGCGAATAATCGATGGTGGATATGTCGATACCGTTATATAAAATTTTCCCCTTTGTTGGTTCATACAGTCTGCACAGCAGCTTGATCAGGGTAGACTTGCCCGCTCCATTGTATCCCACAATGGACAGCTTTTCCCCGCGCGCGATTTTGAAAGAGACGTTTTTCAAAACGTATGTATCTGTTCCCGGGTATCGAAAGGAAACATCTGCAAATTCGATGTCTCCCATGCCATCTGCCAGATCCTCCATCGTGATGTCAGAACGGATGCTTTCTGCAGGGGGGCCGGCGGAGATTTCCTGATATTTTTTGAAATCGTCTACAAAATAGGACCAGAACCGGATGCCGATACATTTTGAAATCGTACCGGTAAAACTGGTGATGAAATTGGTGATGGCTCCCAGGTATACGCTGAAGCTGCCTACAGATATTTTACCCACCGCTACCATATACGCGCTGTATCCGTACATTACAATGGCCTGGAGAGCAGCAATAACATTGTCTATGATTGTAAGGCGCAGCTCCCGATTCTGCTTTTCCGTAAACTTTTCCAGATACCTGTCTGTTTCTGTACGGTATTTGTCCCGCAGCCACTGGGATGCCTTGTTGATGCGAATATCCTTACCGGCGTCAAAGCTGATCATGGAATTGTAAACGTATTGGGAGCGTCGGGAAAAATTTGCCAGGACATTTTGAAAATCGTACCCCAGTTTTTCCCGCCGTTTCGATATCCTGGAGTTTACAAAGATAATTAGCAAAATGACTACAAGGATCAGCGGATGCAGCTGAAGTATAATGTAGGTATATCCCAGCAGCTGAAACAGGTCCACCAAAAAATTCGGGATGATTTGTTCAATAAATGTCAGAACGCTCACATTGTTTTTTACCCGGGCGGTCAGATCCCGTACATTGCTGCTTTCAAAGTCGCTGTATGTCATATGCAGGTCCATAGTGAGAAAAGCACGATTGCTTTTGTACCGGGTCACCAGCCGGGCTTCTCCCTGCAGGTACCATACAAGCCAATGAATCCCCTTTACCAATGCCGTAACGCCGATCAGCAGCAGAATATAGGCCAGCACCACTTCCCATCGCCTGTCCCCGCTCAGTTCGTCTATGATATACTTGGGTAAGATCAAAAACAAAAAGGGTGTCACTGAACGAACGACCACTGACACGGCGGTCATAAAAAACAGGGAACGGGATATGCCCCAGGAAAACCGAAGCATAAACCAGAGGTTGGCAAAAACTTTTTTTATCTCTCTCCCCCGTCCTGCCAATGTTTCTTTTCCTTTTCCTTTCATGCTATTTTCCCCCAGTCCTATGTCACCCTTATTTATTAAAATACATGTTCTGCATTTTAAAAGTAAACCTGGACAAAATATTTTTTTCTTTTTCGTACTCCCCCGTTATCAGCGTTTGTATTCGCCGCAAAATATCCCAGTCCTTGCTCATAGCAAATTTTGTGGCCAGATTGGCAATCTGTTTAACTGTGCGGCAGCATGCTTTATATTCCTCTATCACAGGATAAATTGTGCCGTCAATTTTTGTAAATTGCGCTGTCATCCATTCCATTGAGCATAAGATAATATACCGGTGCTCCGACAGTTTTTGAAAATTCAGCTGCATTTCCCGCAGCAGATTGTCATACCATCCCGCAACCACAATATATTCCTGATCCCGCAGATACTCGAATACCCGTACCTCCATCATTTTCAAGCACGCCAGCCCTGTATAATAATACGCTTCCTCCCCGAACGCGCCATCTGCATAGGGGCTGATGCCGTATCGGCTGCCACGCATTTCCTCGTCAAATCGCATAAAGGCATCTTCAAAACAGTTTTCACCTGTGTAGTCGTCTCTTACGCTTATTTTTGTCAAGCAGTAAAAATTTGAACCAATGGAGTGAAACATTTCTGGATTTCTTAATCTATAGTTATAAAAATCTGTATAATATTTATTGACGTCATCAAAAGACATCGAAACTTGTCGAAAGGCGCCGTCGATTAGTCTGGAAAAATACAACATCCGCGTTTTTTTGTCATATCCGTGAAACAAGTAGTAGTGAAATATATTTCCTTCAAAAAGCAGGTTTATGAGCATATAGTTGTTTTGATTAATTTCCCGGATCAGTGCATCCGCCATATGTGCAGGATCTATCGATAAAATATCTATTTCTTTAAATGACAAAATTTCTGCGAAATGTATCATCCGAAAAGGTTGGTTTATATGACCAAAATATATTTTGTATTCATTGTCCATGTAAATTTCAAAGTGACTTGCCAGCCAGGCTGCTCCATGGGGGGAAGCCTGTGTAACAGATAACTTTACATGGGACCAGCATTCTGTCATAACAGCAGCATCAATTTTAATCGGCAGCATTTTTGCTTCGCTCATATTATTCCTTCCTTCCCTTTTTATCCGTTTGTTTTTTTGGCTAAATATTATAAAATCTGTCTCTTTATGTAAATAATTATATCAATTATTAACAAAATAAAAACAGGCTACTGGCCCATGCTATAGACCTTGGCCCGTCAGAATAAAACATGTATTTTATGATAGGATGATCTATAACTTTATGTTTCCTTGCGTTTGCTGCTTATGATAAGTTTGTATATGTCGAGTGAATGATTTTTTTAAATTTTACGCTATATCCGCGTCCGCATTTGGCATACAGCCAATATTTTCGTTTCTTTATGGAGAAATCCTATAGGACTTTTTATGACCTTTTGAGACACAAATGAGAGAGGACTGCAAATGATACCGATTGATAAAATTCAAATGGGACAAAGGCTGAAAGAAGCCCGTAAAAATCAAAAAATCAGCCGGGAGACGCTGGCTGATTTGGTTGCAATTACAGAGCAGTACCTGGGAGAGATAGAAAGAGGAAAACGTATTCCCAGTCTGGAGGTGTACGTAAACCTAATCAATGCACTCCAGATATCCTCTGACGTTTGTCTCAAAAACAATGACTGTGGATCCCTGCGCTACATTCAAAATGAAAGCCTTGAAATTCTGCAGATGCTGCAAGGATTGTCTCCGTCGCAGGTGCATGTTGTCCTGTCTATTGTGCAGGATCTGATCGATTACATGCAAAAGGAATCACAGAAATAGAAAAAAGGCTGCCCGGGCAGCCTTTTTTTATTTGCGCATATTCCAGGAAAGCTCCCAGAACGCCAGCTCATAGCGGGAACAGGCGACAAAAACATCGGCCAGGTGCTGGATCTGCCCCTGGGCATACGCATCAGTCAATCGGTTCAGCGTGTCCAGCAGCACTGTATTTTCTCTGGCGTATGTATCGCTGGCATATCCCCGAATCCACTGGCCGTAGAATGGGTCCTCCACAGACGCAGGATTGTTTTTTATCATGTTTTTTGCAATTACTTCATAGCTGTATGCGCAGGCAAGAATCGCCGCAAGAACTTCCGCTTCCCCTTCCTCATATGCCACTCGAAGCATATAAGAGGTATAAGACAGATTGTCCAGCGCGCGGGGCGTGCGCTCCAGCTCCTCCCGCGTGATCTGCAGTCTCCCCATATATCCGCTGTGAATGTCCATTTCTCCATTCATAACCTGCACATACCTGGCAAATAGGCGGGCTGTCTCAGCGCTTTTGGCTTTTGCCACGCCGATGGCAAAAACCTTTGCATACTCCTCCAGATACAGGTAATCCTGCAGAATATAGTACCGAAATTTTTCTCTGTCCAAGGTTCCGTCCTGGATCCCCAGAACAAAGGGGTGGCGATTGTAGGCTGCCCAAATTTCTTTTGTGGCCTCTATCAGACGATCGGTTACACGCATGCTGTATGATTCCTTTCAATGGCTTTTTTTAAATTTTTCAGTGGAAGCGCCAGGACCACGGCGCCGGACAAAACGCACAGGGGAACATTCTGGGATAGATTATATCCCAGGCTATATCCCCAGGCACCCCAACCGTCCCACGCGTTTTGTGAAAAGAACAATACGCCGCTGAGCAGGTGTCCGATGATTTTCAGAAACGACGCAAGGAGCAGTCCACATAGAATCCTCCGCCTGCAGCTGTTTCCAAATATTCCGGCAAAGCCCAGGCAGGAGAAACACACCATATGCTCTACAAAAAACTGTCCCCAGTGAACCGGCTGCCAGCCGGGGACTAGAACTGCTGCAAGAATCCCGCATACCCATCCGGAAAGGATCGCCAGGCGGGGGTCAATTAAAACCGCAAGCAAAAGCAGAGGAAGGGGAGAACAAAGCGGAATTGTCGCGCCGGTAGGGATCGGGATACGAATCGATTCCAGCAGCAATGTCATGGCAATCATAAGGCCGCAGATACAAAAATTTCTTGTATGCAGACGTACCCCCCGCATACAAGAGATCGCCGCGGCGTAATAGAGTATAGTAAAGACAATTGTAATCACTGTATTTGTCATAAACCGGCCTCTTCCTTATATTTACTGGTCAGATCGAAAGCATGGTCCATGGGACCCCTGCCCCCTCCAAGATCCAGCATGGCGGCAAGGGCGCCGGAAATATACGCCTTTGACCGCTGGACAGATGCCTCCAGATCAAACCCCTTCGCAAGGTTTGCAGCAATGGCGCTGGACAGCGTGCAGCCGGTCCCGTGGGTGTTGGGATTGTGAATGCGTCTTCCGTAAAACCATTTGCTCTCTCCCCGCTCCCAAAGCAGATCGTTGGCGTCATTGACGCTGTGTCCCCCCTTCAGCAGCACAGCGCATCCATAAGTTTCCCCGATATATGCGGCGGCGGCAGGCATGTCCGCCTCTCCGTTGATTTCCATACCCGAAAGAATCTGCGCCTCGGGTATGTTCGGCGTAACGACGGCGGCCAAGGGAAGCAACTTTTCCTTTAAGGTGGACACTGCCTCCGTCTCCATCAGGCTGGATCCGGAGGTAGATACCATCACCGGATCCACCACGATCTTTTCTGCCTGATACAAGGTAAGCCGCTGAGCGATGGTCTCTATTAACCGGGCGCTGGAAACCATACCGATTTTCACCGCATCCGGTGGGATGTCGGTAAAAATCCGATCGATTTGCTCTCCAAGAAATTCCGGAGAAACCTCCATAATGTCTGTCACGCCGGTGGTGTTTTGTGCGGTGAGTGCTGTGATCGCGCTCATTCCATATACACCATTCATAACCATCGTTTTCAGATCAGCCTGAATACCGGCGCCTCCGCTGCAGTCACTGCCAGCGATAGATAATGCTGTTTTCATTGTTTACTCCTAACATTATTTTTCTAAAGCGACAGAGAGTGGTGCCCCCGGTCTGCCGCTGTTTATTTTAGAGCTCAGTCCCAACAGATGCGTGAAAGAAAAGCGTAGACTCCCCCTCCGACACACCTACGGTGTGCCAGTTTCACTTGCGAAACACTGCAGTAAGAGGCCTGCTTATTTATGGCCCCCTCGTCTGCGATTCGCTTGGGGCGTGTCGCCATTGGCGACGGGGGAGAGATGCAGGCTTTCTATCCACGCATCTGTAGGGACAAAACCTATATTAAAAACTGTCGGTCATGTCCCCAGGATGGCTTCTACCCCTTCCCGCAGTGCCGCAGCGGCACTGCAAATGTCCTTTGCTCCAAAAAGAGCGGATACAACAGCGATGCCCTCCATTCCACCGTCCCGTAGCTGGGATAGATTGCAGCAATCGATCCCGCCGATGGCCACCGCTGGAATGGGGACGCTGGAACAGATAGTGTGCAGCTGCCGGATAGTGACGCGGACCGCGTTTTTTTTGGTAGGCGAGGGAAAAACCGCTCCCACCCCTATATAATCTGCGCCACTCTCCCAGGCAAGCCTTGCCTGTTCCACCGTTTTAGCAGTGACGCCAATGATAAACTCCGGTCCTGTCTGGGCCCGAACCTGGGCTGCCGGGGTATCCTGTACCCCTACATGGACGCCGTCGGCGTTGCTTTTTCGGGCTACATCCACATTGTCGTTGATAATCAGAGGGACATGGTATCTGTGACACAGCTCTCTGACCTGCACGGCCTCCTGCAAAAAGGCATCCCCATCCAGCTCCTTTTCCCGAAGCTGAACCATGGTAGCGCCGCCCTGCAGAGCCTCCTCGATTTGTTCCAGCAGGGTCTGCCTACCCACCCAGGCCTGGTCGGTAACTGCGTACAAACGCAGCATCTCTTTTAAGAATTTCATACTGCTCCCTCCATCATCTGCAAAAGGTCTTGTACAGTTTCGCTTTTCATAAGGCTGTCCATGAGGCAAGCGCCGGCGGCGCCGGCGGCACGGACAGCTCCGATGTTCCGGGGCCTAATCCCGCCGATGGCGTACACCGGAATACAGGCGGTGGCGCACACTGCTTTTAAAAAGGAAAGCCCTCTCCCAGGCACGCCCCTTTTGCAATCGGTGTCAAATACATGGCCGGCGGTAATATATGTACAGCCCAGTCGCTGGGCCTCCAGGGCGTCCTCCACACTATGGCAGGAGGCGCCCAGATATGTAAAACAGGCTTTTTCTTCCCCCCGAATATCTCGTAGGATTGGCAAGGGCAAATGGAGTGCGCGCGCTCCAAGTTTTAACGCCACCTCCGGAAAGCTGTGGAGAATACACTGGATGCTGTACTGACTGCAAACTTCCATTACTTTTCCCGCCAGGTCAGCGTATTCTGCCAAAGTTAAATCCTTTTCCCGCAGGATGATCCCGGCGGGACGGCAGGCCGCGATTTCTGCGATCCGTGTTAAAAAATCTCCCCTGCACATCCGGCGGTTTGTCACACATAAAATATCAGACATACAGATAGTCGTTCAGGACAGGCTGCAGCCCCTCATCAGAAATATCCTGATACATCTTCAAAAGGCTGCGGTTGTCGTCGATTGCAAACTGCTCGTCGCCCTGTACGCTGCTCGCCTCCTTTCCCGTATACTTGCTTTCGTGGTCTCCAATGCCGGTGGAAACCCCGGCAGACACCTTGGTAGCCGCAATCTTCACGATCCCGTTGCGGAATGCGGCACTCTCCCTGGAGGAGACGGTGATCCCCACAAAGGGCAGGAAGATCCGATAGGCGCAAAGCACCTGGCAAAGCTCCCTCTCCCCTACATCCAAGGGGTTGATTTTCTCGTTGTTGATGATAGGACGCAGCCGGGGACAGGACAGAGACATCTCCGCATGGGGATACTTTCGCTGCAGATAATACACGTGCAGCGCACTGGCCAGAGCGTCCCTTCGGAAATCGGAAAGGCCCAGCAGCGCCGAGAACGCCACCCCACGCATACCGCCCCGCAGTGCCCGTTCCTGGGCGTCGAAGCGGTAGGGCCACACCCGTTTATGGCCGGCCAGATGGAGGGTTTCATATTTATCCGTATCGTAGGTCTCCTGAAAGACCGTTACATAGTCGGCGCCGCACTGGTGGAGGTACCGGTATTCGTCGGTGTTGACAGGATAGATTTCCAGCCCAACCATACGGAAGTACCTCCGGGCCAGCTTGCAGGCTTCCCCAATATAAGCTACGTCGCTCCATGCCCGGCTTTCTCCGGTCAAAATCAGGATTTCCTCCATGCCGGACTGGGCGATGATCTGCATTTCATGTTCGATCTGCTCCATATTCAGCTTCATGCGCCGGATATGGTTGTAGCAGTTAAAGCCGCAGTAAACACAGTAATTTTCGCAGTAATTGGCAATATACAGGGGCGTAAAAAGATACACCGTATTTCCGAAGTGCTTGCTGGTCTCAGCCCTGGCCCGCTGTGCCATCTCCTCCAGGAAGGGGGCCCCGGCTGGGGAGAGCAGGGCTTTGAAATCCTCTATGGTACAGGTTTGATGTTCCAGTGCAGCCTGCACATCCCTGGGAGCATATACAGAGTCGTCGTAGCTTTTCACCTGATTCATAACCTGCCGGCACACGTCGGATTGGATCACCTCCATCCCAGGTAAATATTCCATGTGATTTCTGCGGCTTGCGGGATCGGTTTCCAAACGATGCTTCTTTTCCAGCGCGGCTTGGGACAGATGCTGGGAGTCCACAAAAAATGTATTTTCCATGTCCCCACCTCTCAGTCCCGCAGAAATCCCGTAAGGGGATCAGAAGCGCTGGCGCCCCGGGTCAGCACCCGGCCAAGGCCGGAGAGGTATGCACGGCGGCCTGCTTCGATGGCCTGCCGGAAAGCTGCTGCCATCATGGGCAGGTCCCCCGCGGTTGCCAGAGCAGTATTGGCCATAATGGCTGCGGCACCCATTTCCATGGCCTCGCAGGCCTGGGAAGGTCTGCCGATGCCGGCATCTACGATGATAGGCAGATCGATTTCATCGATAAGGATCTGGATAAACTCCCGGGTTGCAAGTCCCTTGTTGGAACCGATCGGGGAAGCCAGAGGCATAATGGCCGCGGCACCGGCATTTACCATATCCCGGGCGGCGTTCAGATCGGGATACATATAGGGCATGACCACAAAGCCCTCCCCTGCCAAAATCTCCGTGGCCCGGATGGTTTCCTGGTTGTCCGGCAGCAGGTACTTGGTATCCCGCATGATCTCCACCTTGACAAAGTCCCCGCAGCCAAGCTCTCTGGCAAGACGGGCAATGCGCACCGCCTCCCCCGCGTCCCGGGCGCCGGAGGTATTGGGCAGCAGGGTAACCCCTTTGGGTATATAGTCCAAAATGTTCTCCTGCTCCTTTGTATTGGCGCGGCGCACCGCCAGGGTGATCATCTGGGCTCCTGCGTCCTTTACAGCAGCCTCGATGAGCTTCATGGAGTATTTGCCGGAGCCCAGTATAAAGCGGGAATCGAACGCGTGTCCGCCGATGGTCAGTTTATCGTCCTGTATCATATAGAATCCTTCTTTCCTAAACTTCATATTTCCCTGCCAGGATCCGCAGGACCATGTGGGCCTGGTGGGCAGCGCACACCATGACCCGGGAAGAAAGCAGTCCTCCGACCGCTTCCGCATCGCTGACCCTGTCCCCGCAGAGGTAAAAACGGTTTGTAATCTTTTTTGTCCGGATGGCGTTTGCACTACCCAATCCCGCCATGCCGGAGGCCGCTACCAAATATGTATCCGGCATTGCCGTGAGAACCTGATTTGTCAGCATGGCCTTTGCGCGGGCATCGTCAAAGGCTTCGCAGACCACATCCGCACCCGCTAAAAGCTGTACACAGTTTTCTTCTGTGATCTGCGCCGGGATGGAGTCGATTTTTGCATAGGGCGCGATTTCCAAGAGATTTTCTGCCAGCGCGTCTGTTTTACGGCGGCCGATTTGTTGTGCTTTGTACTGCTGCCGGTGCAGATTGGAGAGGTCCACTCTGTCAAAGTCGACGAGAATCAGCCGCCCCACGCCTGCACGGGCCAGAGCCGTGGCAATATTGGACCCAAGTCCCCCAAGACCACAGACCGCAACGGAGGCAGCGGAAAACCTTTTCTGCAGCGCCGCCCCATGCCGCCGTGCCAGGGCATCCATCCATTCCTTTTTCGTAGGGATCATGTCAGCCGCCCCCCACAAAGCTGACCACTTCCAGGTTGTCTCCCTCCTGGAGAACAACCTGGCTGTATCGGGCCTTTGGCACGATCTCGCCGTTTCGCTCTACGGCGATCTGCCCGGGGTCATAGTCTGTTGTTGCCAGGTATGCTGAAAGCGTCATCCCGGCAAGCTCCTTTTCTGTTCCGTTAATTTTTACCATGTATACACCTCCTTGCAGGCAATTCTTCTGCAAAAAAAATACGGGAAGCCCCCAATTGGCAGCTTCCCGCAGTGTCTTCCTTCGCTTCCCTCCGTTGGCATTATCCAAATCAGGTTCATGGGTCGAAGGTCGCACCTTCCTCTCAGCCTGTTTACAAGCTCCCCTATATGCAGTTGTCGTTTTTATTATACCCCTTTTGCTTCCGTTTTGCAAGCAGTATAGGAAAAACTAAGCCGCTCTATGGCAGATTTTTTTGTCCCCTGACACAGATATGGCAAAGCTGTATCTTCCCCTCTCCTATCTCCTTTATTCCTTTATTCCGTTTTTCATTCTAAACCGTTTTCTTCCAGGAAGGCGCCAAAATATACCTTTTCGGCATTCTTTCGTGCACAAACGGCATCCTCAAATCGGGCATAGGAACCAAAGCTCATTGTTTTTCCTTTAAATCGCAGGCGTGCTCTCCATTTATTGCTTTTCTTTTCGTAATATACACCGCGAACACCGCTTGTGTTTGCCGCGGCAGGCTTCATATCCCTGATCTTGGTAATCTGCGTTCCTCCCACAAATCCGGCCGCGCGTCTTGCACTCTCCGCCGCGTACTTTCCCGCGCATGTACTACACATACTCGTTGCGGAATTTTTCAGTGTATCTGTCGCCTTATATGTAATAGCACCGCAGGTACATCTGCATTCCCACATAGGCGTTGTACGGCTTCCCCTTGCATTTCGCTGATCGGACCGACCAAGAACCGTTAGCTTTCCGAAAATCCTTCCGGTTAAATCCGGCGACTTTCTGCATCCGCAATTTGTCGTTCGTCCGCTGTGCAAATTCCCGGTGGTTGCAATACAGCTCCCTCCGCAATCACACTTACAAAGCCAGCGGCGCTGCCCGCTTGCAGTGGACGCGGCTTGCTCTACTACCTCTAATTTATCAAATCTTTGTCCTATGAGACTTTCCAACCCTTTCAAGATGTACTCCTTCAGAAAAGCTGTTGTTTTCTCCCCGGCTATTGACGGGTACCTTTTGTATCCTCAACAGAAGCGGCGGCAGCAAACTTTTACAATGCTTACTGCCGCCGCGCTCCTGTTATCCCTCTGTGTGGGTCCTGTATCTCCTTTTTCCAAGTTGTACACCAAGAACGACGAGTGCGCCCCCGCTGATCCACGCAAGCGTACACCACAGTCCCATTTGGGAAGGGACCCCCGTTTGGGGCGCCTTCGGATCACTGGGTTCTACGGGGAACTCTTCCGCCTTGAATTGCCAGTCGATATATCCCACGGCCTCCTGATACGCGTTGTCAAGCTCTATGGGCACGTCCAGCGTCACCTGTAAATCCACCTGCGCGCCGGAGTAAAACGTGCCCAGGTACACCCAATCATCCAGCTGTGCGGTTTGGTTGGCAGGCGCGTCAAAAAGCGCTGTCTCTCCCTCCTGTACTACCTGCAAACGTAGCTTGGAGAGAAAATCTTCTCCCGCCTCCCCGGCGCCCAGAGCACGCATGTACAGCTTGATCTTTACATGATTTGAAACAGCATTTTTGATCTGCACCCTTTGGGTAATACTGTCGCCGGGCATGACACCTTTAAAGTCTGTAAACAAATCTGTGGGAGAATACTCGCTTCCAGGCGTAAAGACAAATTTTTCCGCGTCTCCCTGATACGTTACCGTGCCGCCGGCAAAAATGGCTTGGGTACAGGCCAGCAGCAGAGCAAATACAAGCAGCACGGAAAAACTTCTTTTCCCAATCCCTTTCATTCTCCCGTCACCTCGCTTTCCACAGCGGCGCCGATAATCTGTCCGTCAGCAATCTCCACATTCCATTTCTCCACCGGGACAGTATTGGGGAGGGACTGTATGGCTGAAGAAACAATTTCAACAGACAGATGATACCCCTGGGGCACGGTTCCCCCCTCTGCCAGCCGGCAGGAAGTAACCAATACAGCCGTGCTGTCGCCTGGCTCCACCGGGCTTTGGTAATACCAATAGTCGCCGATCCGGAGCCAGCCGGCGTTTTCTGCATAGGTGATGGTATAGTCGATCCCCTCCTGGGGTACGCTTGCCATTACGGTCTGGTCGGCAGCGTCAGGATTTTCATCGTCCCGCATCCATGTAACATGGACTGCCGCGCGGATATATGCCTCTGTATTGCCGGTATTTTTAATGGAAACATCCTTTTTTTCACTGCCGTCAAAGGTCTCCTCCACCGCGCAGGCCACCCTTCCCGGTGTGAACACGTTGCGTTCCTCCTGGGTCTGCATCCGGATATAGGCAAACGTAGCACCGATACCCACTCCGATCACAAGAAGCAGGGAAACAAACAGTAAGGTCAGGCGCTGACGCGTATGTATAGGTTTTTTGTAATGACTGCCATGCATCGCACTGTTCCCCCCTTCTTTAATGATCTGTATCAAAATGGTTGACGCGCCAGTCATTGCCGTCTAACCATTTGTCCGTGGTTCTTTCGTTTGCAAAGGTAACGGTTTCCGCGCTGGAAAGCCTAAGACTTTGCTCTCTTTCCTCTGGCGTATAGCGCCAGGACCAATCGGTCTTTTCCGTTACGGTGTACTGACCCACCGGCAGATCCTGGATCGTAGTTTTGCCATTGCCATGCACCGTTACCGTGATATCAATATCCCTGGTGTTTTCATCGGTACCCTTAACCTGAAACAGAAAGGTCTGCTTTTCGTCGATTTCCTGCGCGCCCGATTTTTCTATCGTCAGTGTTGTACGCGCCATATCATAGATAAAAACGATTTTGTTTTTATCCGCCTCTGATGCAAGATCCTGCGTGATGCTGTACTGACGGGGCGTATAGCCTTCAATCGGCTTATAATACTCTATTACGGTAGAATACTCGGTTGTTTTCACCACAGGCTCCGTCAAATCGTTGCCGCCCGCATCCTGATAGTACACGGTATACTCCATGGAAACTGCCGGCGTATAGTAAAAGATGATTTCCTGGCTTCCCCCTTGAATGATCACACTGGTACTGGTATTGGTAGGATAGTATTTGCTCCGCTCATCCTCGGGCAGCAGGTTCAATTCTGTTCCCATTTTTGCCTTTTCTGTAACCGTGGTTCCGATCATCACCGAATTGGTGCGGTCATCCGCCACCTTTTCCGTCCCTCCCGCCTTGTAATAGTGTACCGTGTAAGTCACCGACGTAGGCTCTGAAAACTTCGGGTACAGGCTGTAATCCTTTGTGATGGGCATGGTAAAGGAAAAAGGCTTTTCTGCATCCCCGTCCCTGTAGAACCAGCCTACAAACACATAACCGTCCCTGGCAGGTGCTGTGGGTTCGTCAGCAAGCGTATATTTTTCAATATCTTTCTGTATCCCGCTATAGCCTTCGTAGGTATACAGCTGCTCCATTGTCTCATCGGTATAGGTTGTTACAGTATAAAGTCCGTTGACCCATTTTGCATAAAGGGCGATGTTGTGGGACGGCATAACGTGGGCGGACAGATCATAGCGTTCACCGGTACATTCCGGGTTCTGATACCAGCCCGCAAAGACCGCGTCGCTTTCCACTGTTTCCGGCTTCGCCGTAGGCGTGTAGTCGTACCCCCCCAGCGGCATCTGATACTTTACATTGTGCGACGAATCCGGGACACTGTTGCTTGCAGAGTAAAATGACAGCATATATTCGTTACGCGTGTAATAGAACGCCGCGCCATCGCAGTCTGCACCGTTGTTTGTGCCGTGATCATACGTGAAGCCTTCGAAAGCATAGCGGTCCTCGTCTGTGACCGTATACCCGCTTCCCTGAAAGGACAATCGAAAGATTTCCTGGTAATTGCCGTTCAGATCCTGGGCATAGTAGGTCATTGTGTTGGTCTTGCTGCCGTCCGGGGTATGATTATAATAGATAATGCTTTCCTGGGGCATAACGCCGATGTAGTTTGTATAGGGACCACTGTATTGATTTCTGCTCCAGAAACTGCTGCCTGCCCGCTCTGTAACGGCTTTATAGCTTTCCGCAATATCCGCGCCCCAGCGGGCTGTAATAGCTTCGCTTGTACTGTTATTTCTCCCGTACTGAAAGGTCAGCGTAAATTCCCGCCGCGTGAAGTATACATTCAGCACAGTAGACCCGTCTGCATTGACCGTTACCGTGTCGCTTTTTTCGTAGGTCCACAACGCCGTCCCCGGATGCAGAGCGCTCATATATTTTTGGGGCGTATCGGAAAGGCCGCAGTTCAGCCCGCTACAGGCACTGCTGTGGGTGTGTTCTTCCTTCCCGCAGCCGTAGCAACCTGCTTCATGGGTATGCGCTTCCTTGCCGCACCCCGCATGATTGCAGTCGCTGCCATGTGTATGCGTGCGTTTTGTGCAGTCCATTTCGGCAATTTCGTCAGCTGACAAATTGCCCGTGTACTGATACCACTCCCCGTCATGATACAAATATTTTTGTTGGTATATATAGCTGTAATAAATCTGACCATTCTCTGGGTTTCTATCAGTAAAGTACAAAGTAGTAGTAGTAGTAGAAGTCCCTCCCGGATAGCATGCACCTGTGTGGGTATGCTCTTCTAATGTGCAGCAATCGGCTGTGTGAACATGGGCTTCCTTGCCGCATGTAAGGCACGCTGCACTGTGCGTATGCTCTTCCTGATCGCAGCCTGTATAACAGTCGGATGTATGTACATGGCTGATCAGCGTGTTCTCGTTCCATGAGACCTCCCCGCCTACATTGCCCCACGCCTCATAGGAGTTTATGTAGGAATATTCGTCGTCGTTGGCATTCTGCCCCCATATTACGATGGTGTAGTCCGACTGCCCCCTTTCCGGCTGCCAGACCGCCTTGTACGTGATATTGCTTTCTATTGTCACGGTATCCGACAGGGTCGGCTCCCAGCCAAGAAAGATATATCCCGCACGTCTCGGCTCATGGATATCCCCTGCCTGAAAAGTGGTGCCGTACTTCGCATAAATCGGTTCAGGTCCGTCGATACCGCCGTTTACGTCAAAGGTAACGGTATAATAATCCCGGTCATAGTAGATTTCCACGGTTGTGGTGCCGTCTGCGGCGATGGTTGTCTGCGGCACTCCCTTACAGTGAAAGCCGGGCCTGTTATTTGCTACAGCTTCTGTGTAGGCGTCGATATCGCCTACAAGCGAAACGACAGTCGGCTCCTCATCGGTGTAATCGTCATCTTCCAAATTTTGATAATAATGATACACCGTGTACTTTGCCTGACCCGCCACATAATAGAGCGTCACCGTTACGTCCTGCGTTACACTGGCAAGGTCAAAGGTAAGGGTATAGTCTTCCCCGGTGCTTAGTGTGATTTCCTCCCCCAGCCCCTGGGCTTGGTCTGCCGGGACAGAATAGTTGAACAGCTTTGGAATTTCCACTGTTTTTTTAAAGGGCGCGCCGATTGCCACCTGTGCCCGGTATGGCTGCGCTACCATGCTCTGGTTCGAGGCATAGACGTAGTTTACCGTGACGGAAGCTGTGTCCTCTGCCGCGGCAAGGCTTGGAATCCAGCCAAAATGAAACGACGAAAAAAGCATTACCAAACACACAAGAAGTGCTGCGCCCCGGTAAAGCCGCATACAGATGCTCCCTTTTTTTCTTTCATTATTATTTAGAACCATCTTCTACCCCCTTACGCCTGCGGCCAGCCCTGCGCATCCAAAGCACAGACGCCGTTGTTGTCTGTCTGAACCGCCTGTGCCGCTACCTCCACCGTTGCGGTGGCATTTTTATATGCGTTGTCCATAGCCGGATCAAAATGGACGGTTGTGAATACCGGTTCTGTTACCTCCCCCGGCTCCAGGGAAGCATGATAGTATAGGTACCCGTCCTCCTCTAGTGTCCAGTAGGACGTGTTCAAGTTCAGCTCCACCAGTTCCGGATCCAGGATGTCCTCGTCCGCGCCTGTAATATTCTTTGTGATAGAGACACGGATCCATGCCGCGTTCCCGCCAGTATTCTCCACCTGGACGATTTTTGTGACCGACGCCCCTGGCATAACGTCCGTGGGACTTTCAAAGGGGATTGTCCCTGCCGTATCCGCCCATTCCCAAAGGGAAATCTCCACTCCGCCCGTCGTGATTACATTGCGTGCCGTGTCGTCGGCATTGAAATACGAAAGCGTTGTGGAGGCAATGAGGCTTATGCAAATCGTCAGTACCGACAAAACGAAACATTTTTGCTTCATTTTTTCCTGCTCCTTTCCGGTTTTATCTGCATCCTTCTCCCTGAGAGACGTGCAGGCTCTATGCTCTGATTCTTACAAACCATACGAGAATATATCCGACTACGCCCTGCAACCGGATATATTCTCGTACGGCCCCCCGTTTTGGGCACGGGGGAACCGCGCAGTCATAGGTTTATTGCTTTCCTATCCCCGACCTTATTCAGCAGCCCAAGGATTAAAGTCCTCGCCAAAGGCCGCGGTAACAGCATCAGCAGCGCTCGCAAAGCCGTCGGCCTGCACGGCCACAGCAAAAACAGGGCAATTCGCCAAACCATCGAATCCCTCAATGACAGTCTCAGTACCATTGCGCTGAATGACGTACTGCCCCTCCTCGTTCCTATCCACATCCTTGTCCAGGTAAACACCGGAAACAAACTGCTCGGTGGTAGAGTCGGCTGCCAGAGGCTCAAAGTAATCGGCGTAGTACACGTTATAAGCGACGCCGTCAATCTCGGTTTCAAAGTAGTTCCAGCCGCTGTTTTCAGACTCCGCCTCAGAACCCCACAGCCACTGCTCGTTATAGGTGGTCTTTCCATCCTGGTTGCCAAAGTTGAAGTGCAGGATATTCATGCCGGCGTTAAAGGTATCAAAGCCATCGTCCAGGGCAGAGGGAATTGCAAAATACGCGCGGACCCAAGCGTCTGATTTGCCGGTGTTTTTAATGGTAACCATCTTGTCTATGTAGTTCTCGGCAATAGGCTGACCGAAACTGTCCTTCTCGCCCTGCGCAGAACCTACGATAGGCATCAGGGTCTGATTCTGCACAAAGGGTTCCAGGGCTGTGCCGTCCTGGTTGACCTGCTCTTCGATCAGGTCGATGGCAACACCGCCAAAGGTGAAGGTATTGGTCTCCCCATCGGTATCTGTAAAATACGCAAAAGACGCGCCCAAAATGGCGATAGCGGCCAGTGCTGCACACAGACACAGCGCAGTAATTTTCTTTTTCATAACAATTATTTTCTCCTATTCAATGTCTGTTTTTCTTTTTGTTATATATCGCTTTGCAGTTTTGCCTCTCCGGCAGCAGCAGAGGGGTTGCATAGTAATGCTTTCATTTTGGCGATCCTACAAGGTCTTTGCTCTACAATCCCCCGTCTCGCCTGCGGCGATCCCCCCCTTTACACAAAGGGGGCTTATCTCAGCTTAAGCATCCCCACATGGGAGCTGGCTTGAACCCAAGCCTCCCCTTCTTTGTGTTTCAAAAAGTGAAATACCGGAGTGGTGTCTCGGCTTTGCCGTGACGGAGGGGTTCATAGCGATGCTTTCATCTAAAAAGTACTGTCTTTGCTCAAAAGGGTCCACGCCTCGGCGGCAGTAAAGAACTCCGTGGCATTCTTATTGTACTGGGCGGCATACGCGGTCACGGTCAGAGTAGGTTGGGACTCCTCGGGCAGGTCGTTCATCGCTTCCTTGGTGACAGTCTCCAAAACAGAAACGCAGTCGTCCTTCAGGACACTGATGGGGCTTCCCATATCCGCCGTATCCACAACACGATAAAATACATCGCTCTCCCCGACAAGCAACGTCCAGCCCTCTGCCATCTCATAGGTTAAAAATTCGTCGAAGTTTTCCGACTTCTCCAGCGTTACAAACACGTAGCATTTCTCACTGCCCTGCGTCACGGTGACCTTTGGATCCTTTGCAAGGGTATAACCGGGAACCATTTTGTACGTGGTTCCTGTGGTCTCCTGCAGTGTGACTGTGATGTCGCTGGTGGTAAACGTATTGGTGACCGTATCGCTTTCGGCAAGCAGCCAGGCCAGTGTGCCGCCTGCGGCCATGCCCACAGCCAGCAGGACTCCTGCAAGGGGCAGCGTCCATTTTTGTCTTTTCATCTTTCTTTCCTCCTTGTATTATAGAGTAGTAGTTTTTAGTGACCCTCTCCAAGGTCATGTGCTACACTGTAAGGGATGCTGTGG
>CANQWE010000002.1 GCA_947627475.1 uncultured Clostridia bacterium | reverse complement strand
CTGCGCAAATATATAATATCGGCAGAGGTAATGGCGCCGTCATTGTTCAGATCTCCCTTTTTCCAGCGCTGGGCTTCTATGCCCTGGACAGTGACGGTATAGGTAAGCGCTTTTTGGGGACAGCCTGGCAGGTAAGCAGATACGGTGGTTGTCCCGTTTCCTGTCGGAGAGATTCTGCCGTCTGCAGACACCACCGCCACCTTTGTATCTGCGCACGTATATGTAAGATCTTCCCGATCTATGTTTGCGCGGGCGTATTTCCAACCTGCGTTTTGATTGCAGACAGCGTCGATCTGGAATGACTCGCCTGCCTGCAGGGTAATATCGGTCTCTTGCAGGGAAAAGAGGGACACATATTTTTCACTAACAGAAATCCGCTGGTCTACCGGCTTTGTTTCGGTAGATTTTTCTACATTCCGAGGTGTGCCTGCATCAAAAAGCTGTACCCAAAACAGAAATCCGTTGTATTGAAAAACACCAACGCCTACAGACTTGAATCGGTCATCCAATATGTTTGCCCGATGTCCGTCAGAGTGCATCCATCCGTCCATGACAGCTTCGGGAGAGGTGTATCCTGCGGCGATGTTTTCGCCCACTCTGCCTCGCCAGTCGCATACAGTAAAGCAGTCGCTGCCATCCGGACGGGTATGGTCATAATAGACAGCGCATTCTGCTGCCCGCACCATAGCGGCATCCAGCAAAACTGCGTCCATTTCCAGGGGCGCTGCGCCTGCAGCGGCACGCTGCGCATTGATATGGTCCAGTACATCCCATGCATATTGGTACATAGCATTTCCGTTGATGCCTATGGAGGCGTCTGCCGCCGCTGCCGCCTGTATAGGAATTAGGGATAAAATGAGAATCAGGCAAAGTGTGCAGAGAAGCGTCCGCCTAACATAAATATGTTTCACTGGAAAGTCCTGCCTTTCTGTTTTTTTATATTGGATATATACAGTATCATTATACCTTTATGGATTGGCTTTGTCAAACGCGGAAAGGAGAAAAAGGCAGATTCCAGGAAAAGCAACCCCGGCCTCTGCAATACAGGTAAATCTTATAGAATTCTGGCGGTTCATTTTAGGCTTGCAATCGTTTTACGTGATTTTTTCGAAACTGCAAAGGGGTCAGTCCATATTCTCTTTTGAATATAGCAGAATACTGTGCGGATGAAGAAAAACCGCAAAGATAGGCGATTTTTGTACAGCTTAAATTGCCTGCCGCTAACATTTTTTCAGAAGCAGCCAGCCGTTGCATTAATAAAAACTGTCGCGGAGAAAAGCCTGTAAGTGCTTTAAATTTATGCTGAAAATAATCATAACTTAAATTTAGCTGCCGGGCACAATCTGCTAAAATAATTTTCTCATGAAAGTTTTCTTTTATGTAGTGGATAATATAGTCAAAGTTTTTTTCGCGCTCCCCTTTATTTTCATTTCGCAGAACATACAAATAAAGTTCGTTGAGTCTGAGGTTGATCATATCTTTATAACCGTATTTTTGCGTTCTGGCTTCACAAAGCATGTCTTGCAGAAGCTTATGGACTGCATTGCAGAAATCTCTTCTGAAGACCTGGGGGAAAGGAGGACATCCGGAAAAAACAAGGCAAATGACCTTGGAATCTGCAAGGTGGTATTCATCGTGACTTACGTGGGGTGGGATCATGGCAAAACAATTGTCTGAAAAAGTATAGGTATGCTCTCCGATATTGGTTTTTCCCCTGCCCAGCGGATAATAAACAAGTTCAAAATACTTGTGAGAATGCCAATTTACATAAGTGCCTTTTGGTTTGTGTCCTTCCCAAATGGAGTATAGCTGCAAATCAAGCATATTTTTTAGCTCCCGATTCGTTTTTTACAGCATAGCATTTTTTTCAATGCAAAGCAAGAAAAACCAAAAAATATAAAAACAAAAGCGATTGCGTTATAGGAAGAACAAACAGAATTTCGTATAGTGATCCCAAAAGGAGGACTTTTTATGAATCAGGAACAATATTTAAAAAATCTTACTACCCCCAACGAAAAAATCGATGTAGTGCTGGATACCGATGCGTATAATGAAATCGATGACCAGTTTGCCATCAGCTATATGCTTCGGTGTACTGAAAAAATGCACATAAAGGGATTGTGCGCCGCCCCGTTTTTCAACGGAAAGGCATCCTCTCCCGAAGACGGAATGGAAAAAAGCTATGATGAAATTATCAGACTGTTGACCTTGGCCGGGAGAGAAGACTTGAAAAGTAACGTTTTTAAGGGCGCACGCAATTATTTGGTAAATGAGGACACCCCCGCGAAATCAGAGGCTGCGGATTTTATAGCAGAGCTTGCAAAGGACTATTTTCCGGAGCATCCTCTTTATATCGTAGCAATCGGCGCAATAACCAATGTTGCATCTGCAATTTTAAAGAATCCGGCAATTAAGGAAAACTGTGTGATTGTCTGGCTGGGAGGGCATAGAATAGATATACCCTATGGGGCCGGGGAGTTTAATATGACGCAGGACATTGCGGCGGCAAGAATTGTTTTCGGATGCGGAGTGCCTCTGGTGCAGCTGCCCTGCGCTGGGGTGGTTGAACAATTTGCTACCAGCAGGTATGAGCTGGAATATTGGCTGAAGGGAAAAAATGCTTTATGTGATTATCTTTGTGAGAATACTGTGCGGGAGGCAGAAACCTATGCGGCAGGCAAGCCCTGGACAAGGCCTATATGGGACGTTACGGCTGTTGCATGGCTTTTGAACAAGGATTCCAGATTTATGCAGGACAGACTCATCCCCAGCCCGGTGCCGGAATATGACAGGCATTACGCAACGCAATCGGACAGACATTTTATTAGATATGTATACCGAATCGACCGGGATGCGCTTTTTGCGGATCTGTTCAAAAGACTGGCAGAATAATAGAAAATTTGGAGAGCAAACAACAGAAAAAAGTTATCTTTTTTCTGTTGTTTGCTCTGAAAGGAAATTATAAGCACAAATCCAAAAACATCTGATGCAGTCTGTAGTCGTGATCCAGTTCCGGATGAAAGGACAGCGCAATCTGATTTTGATATCGGACGGCGACAATATGCCCTTGCACGGTGGACAGGATGGAAACGCCCTTTTCGGCCTGGGTCACGTATGGGGCACGGATGAAGGTCATGGGAACCCTGCCTGCTCCGCTGCATTCGTCTTCCGTATGAAAGCTGCCAAGCTGCCTGCCGTATGCGTTTCTCCGTACAGTGATAGGAACCGTCTGAAAATAGGCGTCGTCCTGCCCCTCGATCTTTTGGGCAAGCAAAATCATCCCTGCGCAGGTGGCCAGGACCGGCATTCCGCCTTCTATCCACTGCCGGATCGGCGAAAACAGCTCCAGCTCCCGCAGCAGCTTTCCCTGCACGGTGCTTTCCCCTCCGGGGAGAATGATGCCGTCAAAGGACCTTTGCAAATCTTCCTTGCAGCGGATTTCTCCATGGGGGATTCCCATAGCGTCCAGCACAGCTCCATGCTCAGCAAAGGCCCCCTGTACAGCCAAAATGCCGATTTTCATTATTTCCCTCTTTCTGCCATCAAAAGCTGGATTTCCTGTTCATTGATCCCCACCATGGCCTCTCCCAGGTCGGCGGACAGCTCTGCAATCATGTTTGCGTCTGTATAGTTTGTAACCGCTTTGACAATGGCGCTTGCACGTTTTTTCGGATTGCCCGATTTGAAAATACCGGAGCCTACGAAAACCCCTTCTGCCCCCAGCTGCATCATAAGCGCTGCGTCTGCCGGCGTAGCAACGCCCCCTGCGGCAAAGTTTACCACGGGAAGTCTGCCGTTTTCGTGAACATACAAAACAAGATCATAAGGAACCTGCAGCTGCTTTGCTTCCTCATACAATGCGTCCTTTCGCATGGAGACGATTTTTGCAATGGCACTGTGCATCATGCGCATGTGACGTACAGCCTGCACGATGTCTCCCGTACCCGGTTCCCCCTTGGTACGGATCATAGAAGCTCCTTCGCTGATCCGGCGCAGCGCCTCTCCCAAGTCCCGGGCGCCGCAGACAAAGGGGACTTTGAATGCTCTTTTGTTGATATGATACACATCATCCGCAGGGGAAAGCACTTCACTTTCGTCGATGTAGTCGATCTGGATGGCCTGCAAAACCTGTGCTTCCACAAAATGGCCGATCCGGCATTTTGCCATAACCGGTATGGAGACTGCCTCCTGGATCCCGCGGATCATGGCCGGATCGCTCATACGGGACACGCCGCCTGCTGCCCGGATATCGGCGGGGATACGCTCCAGAGCCATAACGGCGCAGGCGCCAGCCTCCTGTGCGATCTGGGCCTGCTCCGGTGTGGTGACGTCCATGATCACGCCGCCCTTCAGCATCTGTGCCAACTGCTTGTTTAGTTCGTATCTGTTTTCCATTTTTCTTTCCACCTTTCATTTTGTACGCAGGACTCCTGCTTGTAAAGCCTTTTCTTTTGTAGTATAATAGGTTTGTGACATTATAAAAAGATCCAATTTAAATATATTCAGTAAGGTCAGATAGGAGAAAAGCAGGGTCATGCTAACGTATAATCTCATGCATACAGGGTCAGATTCTCTTTACGAATACCTGTATAAAAGCATCAAACACGATATTATGCACGGCATGCTGAAGCCCGGAGACAAGCTTCCGTCCAAGCGGTCGCTTGCGGCAAACCTGGGCGTCAGTGTGATCACAGTGGAAAATGCATATGCCCAGCTTATGGACCAGGGGTATATTTATTCCATCCCCAAAAAGGGATATTATGTAACGGACTTCGGCAGTATGCTGGCGGAGAAAAAACAGAGCTTTGCAAAAGAAATGGCACCCCTCACCGGAGGAGATACCTCCTATTTTGCCGACTTTTCCAGCAATCAGACTGCTTCTGACCTTTTCCCGTTTACCATCTGGTCTAAGGTGGTTCGGGAAATACTCAGCGACAGCCGCATGCAGCTGATGACCAATTCTCCCTGCGGCGGGATTTCGGCGCTGCGCAATAGCATTGCCGGGTATTTAAAGGCGTTTCGGGGTTTGGATGTGCAGCCGGAGCAGATCATTATCGGCGCCGGGACGGAATATTTGTACAGCCTGCTGATCCAGCTTCTGGGAAGCGATCAAACCTATGCGGTAGAGAATCCGGGATACCGCAGGCTGGAGCAAATATACCGCAGCTTTCACGTGCCTTGCGCCCGGATCCCTCTGGACGCGGAGGGAATCTGCATCTCAAATTTAGAGGATGCAGGGGCAGATATTGTACACGTCACGCCCTCCCACCAATACCCCACCGGCATCGTTATGCCCATCAGCAGACGGTATGAGCTGCTGGGATGGGCGGCGCGGGGAGAGGGCCGCTATATTATCGAGGACGACTATGACAGTGAGCTTCGGCTGAGCGGACAGCCGATCCCCACCCTGCAAAGCATCGATCTGTCGGAACGGGTAATTTATCTGAATACGTTTACAAAAACCCTCTGTTCTACTGTCCGCATCAGCTATATGATTTTGCCGAAAGGGCTTTTGTCCCGGTTTTATGAAAAACTCTCCTTTTACTCCTGTACCGTTTCCAACTTTGAACAGTACACCCTGGCCCGATTTATAGAGGAGGGAAAGTTTGAGACCCATGTGAACCGGCTGCGCAGCCACTACCGCAGAAAGCAGGATCTTCTGCTGGAGGCGCTTTGGAAAAGCAGGCTGGGGAATATGGTTTCCATAACGGGTGAGCGTGCCGGCCTGCATTTCCTTATGAGGGTCCATACAAAGGTGCCGCAGCGGGAGGTAATGGGACGGGCAAAGTCCAGAGGAATCAAGCTGGTGGCCCTGTCTGATTATTATCATGGGGAGCAGAGCCCAGAAAACGTATATGTGATGCATTATTCTGCTGTGGATGTGACCCGGGCAAGAGAAATTATGGAGCGAATTTATAAAAGCTGTATATAAGGCTTTATCCTGCCTTCTGACGGCAAAAAATTGCCAGATCCTACCGGATTTGCTCTTGCTGAAATCCTACAGGTGTTGTATAATAATTTCAGAATGGTTTGTACTACCCAGGAATTGCAGGAACGGCAAAATGAAAGCATAAGATGCAACCCCACCGGCGGCAAAGCCGCCACCTCCCCTGCGTCGCTGCCGCAGGGGAGGCATGGGTTAATAAGCGTCAATCCATCATCCGGGAGTTAAAAAGCAAGCTCCCTACTTAGGGCGGCCTTAGGATATGAAAGGCCCCCTTTATAGTAAAGGGGGCTCCCGCGATAGCGGGTGGGGGATTGTCTCAAACAATCCCTCCGCTGTGACGACAGGTTGTATGGATGGAAAGGCTATCAGCACAGCCAATCGAAGAATCGTTTTGCTTTGTATAATCCATAGACAGATGCTGTATACTACGGTATCGGATTAAGCGGCGTGGTCGCCGACAATAAGAAAGGCGGAAGGTCAAATGCTGAAAGATATTTTGACAAAACGAAAAGGGGACTTTGCCCCTGGTGTGCATACGGAGTTGCGGGCGCAGGTCAACAAGACCCGGGGCGTGAGCTTTCTATCCGGCAGTCTTACCACCAATGTGCGCAGTCAGGTATCCGGGGTATCAGCCCGGGTTTATAAAAACGGTGTATATGGGTTTTCTTCCACAGCGGAGTATGACGACGACGCAGTGGCTGCCGTCCTTTCCGCAGCAACGGACAATGCTGTATTTATGGACAAGCGTGCCGGGAAAAAATCTTCCCCCCTGCCTGATGTAGCGAAAGGACAAACCCTGCGGGAGATTTCGGACAACGATCCCGTACAAAAGGATTATATCGATTTTGCAGGCGCCCTGGACGCCTATATCGAAAAAAGTTGTCCTGGCCTCACTGGCAGAGGCGTCAGCATCCGGGCAGATTCTATGGAAAAGCTTCTGTGCGTGTCCCAAGGGCACGACGCCCATGTGATTTTACCCCGCTGCTACGTATACCTTCGCCTGACGGCGGATACGCCCGCGGGGGTTCCGGTGGAGCTATTTGTGCCCGTAGGGGGCATGGGCACCTTTGATACCATCTTCTCCGATCCTGCCCTGCTATATCCCAAAGTGGACGAGCTGTATGAAAAGCTTATGCAGAAGCGGGAGGGCATATATCCGTCGGCAGGGGAGAAAACCTGCATCATCAGCGGCGAGCTCACCGGTATGCTGGCCCATGAGGCGGTTGGCCATACGGTGGAGGCAGATCTGGTGCTGGGCGGCAGTGTAGCTGCTCATAACCTGGGAAAAATGGTGGCAAGTCCCCTGGTAACTATGGTGGACTATGCTCACACATGTCTGGGCACGCCTACCCCGTTGCCGGTTTATGTAGATGATGAAGGTACGCCTGCAAGGGATGCGGTATTGATTCAGGACGGCATGCTTACCGGATATATGAACAGTCGGCAGACGGCCCAGCACTTTGGAATGGAACCTACCGGTAACGCAAGGGCATACCTCTTCTCTGACGAACCCTTGATCCGGATGCGCAATACAGCCATTGTCCCCGGTTCATCCAAGTTAGAGGACATGATCGCCTCTGTGGAGGACGGGTATTATTTTATCGATACCAACAACGGCCAGGCAGACACAACCGGCGAATTTATGTTTGGCGTCTGCATGGGATACGAGATCAAAAACGGCAAGCTGGGCAGAGCGCTGCTGGATACCACCATATCCGGCGTGGCTTTTGAAATGCTCAAAACAGTGGACATGGTGGGGGATACTATCAGCTGGTCCTCCTCCGGCTTTTGCGGAAAAAAGCAGCCTATGCCTGTAGGCTTGGGTGGCCCGGCCATTCGTTGCAAAATCACAGTAGGCGGCAGATAAGGAAGGAGACTTCGTATGATCGAACTGGATAAAATAACGGGGAATGTCATAGAAAAATTACAGGGGGCCGGTGCGGATAAGGCGCACTGCACCGCGTCTACCAGTGTTACCAGAGAATTCAATGTGGATGGCGGCCAATTTAGCCTGATGCGCACCTTGTTTGACAATTCGCTGTCCCTTACCGGAATTACAGAGGGGAAAAAGGGCTCTGTTGGAATCAACCGGTTTGACGATGCGGCGGTAGATCAGGCCGTGGCTGACTGTATGGCGTCTGCTGTTTCTGCAGAACCGGATTCGGCATGGGATTTGGCGCCGGACGGAGAAGTGCACAGCTTTACCCAGGGTGTTCTCACGGCAGATGTGGATCGGCTCTTTGACCGGACGGCGGAGCTGCTGGAGCAAATCGGGAAAAAATATCCAAAAATCATGGTAGAGCAAATGATCGTGTCTCATGTGCGCAGTCACAGTGTATACCGTAATACAAACGGCGCGTGTTATACCAAAGATGCCGGATACTATAATGTAGATTTAATGTTTTCTGCCCATGAAGGGCAGGCGGCCTCTTCCTTCTTTGGAACAGGCGTCATAACAGATAATCTGGATCGTCCTTTTATGGAACTTGGCTCCATTGAAAAGGACTTGGCAGACGTAGAGAAGCAGATCCACACAAAGACAGTCGGTGAGAAATTCACCGGGGTGATGCTGCTGCCTCCCGGATGCCTGGGTTCCTTTTTGGGAGATATCGCGGACAATTTTGCGTCCGACGGACCGGTGCTGGAGGGTACCAGCATCTGGAAGGACAAGCTGGGCGAGCAGGTAGCGGATCCGAAAATCACCGTTTCCTTTGCGCCTGGGGATCCACAGGTCGTATGCGGGCAGTCGTATACGGCAGAGGGCTTTCTGGCCCAGGATTTTGACTTTATCCAGGAGGGAAAGCTGTCCAGCTTTTTAGTGGGACTGTATGTATCTAATAAAACTGGCGTACCCCGGGCGAAAAACGCCGGGGGCAGCATGGTGATGCGGCCGGGAGACCGCTCGGTGGAGGAGATTATTGCTTCCATTGATAAGGGCATTCTGGTGGGCCGCTTCTCCGGTGGACAGCCCAGTACCAATGGAGATTTCTCCGGGGTTGCCAAAAACAGCTTTCTCATTGAGAACGGCAAGATCACCCATGCGGTGAGCGAGACGATGATTTCCGGCAATCTTGCCGATATGCTGCAAAACGTAGAGGCAATTTCCCGGGAAAGGGTAGCGGACGGATATTCGGTGCTTCCGTATGCAGCCTTTAACGGGATCACCGTTTCCGGAAAGTGATGGGAGGTTTTTTGACCTGTAAAACTATAGGACTTCCCTTACAGGCTCCCTTTGAAGCGGTGGGGAAAATCGACTTTTCCCATCTCCACGGGGGAATTTCTGCTCTGGGAGCAGGGGGGAAACAATGGTACTTTTGCCAGGCGCGGCAAAAGTACCCAAAAACGCTTTTTTCGGATCGCACCGCGATCCGTAGGGCCAAGCCGGATCCCCGGCTTGGCTATCGCGTTCGTTTTGTACAAACTTTCCGTCTGTCCTTGGACTGCTTGACTGTGGTGCTGTTGCAGACCCTGCAATGTCTTGCCGTGGTGATCCACTCTACGCGAAAGTCTGTACAGACTTTCTTTGTCTCTGTCTCAGACAGACGATATTTTTCTGCTTTCCATCTATCCTGCAGCTGCTGGAAACTTAGCGCATACCGAAAGGTTTGCCCTGCCCCATTTGTCAAAGGGGAAGGGATCGAAAAGGGAAGGGGGAATCCCCCTTCCCTTTTCTGTGTTTTTGGTTCCTTTTGTCACAGTACAAAAGGAACGTCCTTTTCTCTTTCCTTTGGAAAAGGAGCAGTTTCTTTCCTGCTTACCGAAGCAGGGGGGACGATGGTACTTTTTTCCAAAGCAAAATGGTACTTTGCTGCGCAAAGTACACGTACCCCAAAATGCTTTTTGCGGATCGCACAACGATCCGTAGGGCAAAGCCGGATGCCCGGCTTTGCGATCGCGTTTGTCTTCTGCAGACTTTCCGTCCGTCCTTGGACTGCTTGACTACGGTGCTGTTGTGCAGGTCCTGCAAAATGCTGCTTTGCTGATCCACTTCACGCCAAGTCTGTATAGACTTCGCAATCCCCCCTTTAGAGGAAAGCTTTTTTCGTTTCTGCAAACTGCATTTGTCTCGTCTTATACAGACGATATCTTTTTGCTTTCCATCTATCCTGCAGCTGCTGGAAACTTAGCGCATACCGAAAGGTTTGCCCTGCCCCATTTGTCAAAGGGGAAGGGATCGAAAAGGGAAGGGGGAATCCCCCTTCCCTTTTCTGTGTTTTTGGTTCCTTTTGTCACAGTACAAAAGGAACGTCCTTTTCTCTTTCCTTTGGAAAAGGAGCAGTTTCTTTCCTGCCTCCCGAAGCAAAGGAAAACAGAGGGTACTTTTCCTACGCTGAGGAAAAGTACCCAAAAGAGCGTTTTGCGGATTGCGTCGTGATCCGTAGAAGCGAAGCTGACTTCCCCAGCTTCGCTATGGCGCTTGTTTGCTGCAGATTTACAACCCCAAGCTTGCGGCGCCGATGATTCCGGCGTCGTTTTTCAGCTTTGCAATTTTCAGCGAACACTGGGGCGTGTCTCCTCGGGTGTATGTCTCTGCAAATACACGATCGTGGAGCAGTTCAATGAG
This sequence comes from uncultured Clostridia bacterium, assembly GCA_947627475.1. Taxonomy (GTDB): domain Bacteria; phylum Bacillota; class Clostridia; order Oscillospirales; family CAG-272; genus Avispirillum. Next base: position 72,179 of record CANQWE010000002.1, on the reverse strand, counting down.
AGAATCCCCTTCATTGGAAATTCCGCCGCCGATGGACAACACATTGGGCTGGAAAATATTAATAATATTTACAAGTCCGGTAGCCAAATAGGAGATATATTCGTCTACCACTTCGGCCCCTACTGCATCTCCCGTCTGCATGGCGCGAAAAGCAGTTCTGCCGGAAATCCGGCTCAGGTCCCCGCCGATCATTTCTTCCATCACGGTGCTGCGGCCGCTTTTTCTGCATTCCTCTAACTTTTCCCGGGTGGTCCGGATCAGCCCGGTGGCAGAGGAATAGGTCTCCCAGCATCCCCGCCGTCCGCAGGTACACTGTCTGCCATCCTTTACGATTACCATATGGCCAAGCTCCGCGCCTGCATGATTAAAGCCGGAATATACCTGTCCGTCTAAAATGATACCGCCGCCAACCCCGGTGCCCAGGGTGATCATCACAGAGTATTTCGATCCCTTTGCAGCGCCTGCCACAGCTTCTGCCTTGGCAGCTGCGTTGGCGTCGTTTTCAATATATACCCGCTTTTTGCAGCCCAAAAATTCCGACAGCTTTTTTTCCATGGGATAATTGGAAAAGGGAAGATTGTTTGCATATAAAATTTCCCCTGTCCCGCAGTTGGCCGTTCCCGGGGTTGCGATGCCGATACTGTCCATCTCATCCATCGTCAGACCTGCTTCAGCAGTTACCTTTTGACACAGTGCGGCGATATCCGCGGTGATTTCATCAGCACTGCGGCCGGCGTTGGTGGGGGTGGAGGCTTTTTTTACAATATTGTAGTTTTCATCTACGATACCTGCGGCGATGTTGGTACCGCCAAGATCAATTCCAATGTTATACATAATAAAATGTGCGTTCCTTTCCTTGGATACCCATATTATAAAGAGGCGCCTTTCTTTTGTCAAGGAGACCGGTGACATTTTGGCACTCCACCCCTAATTTAACAAAAAGTTCACATTATATATCTATATTCTTATTGACTTTCCCGGGATATCATGGTAAATTTAAAACAAGATTTAGCACTCTAAGATCAACAGTGCTAAAAGAGAGGAGGATCTGACGTGAAATCGGAAGATGCTTTCCTAAGCGAAAGAAAAAAATCGATTTTGAAAGCGATCGTAGACGCCCACATCGAAAACGGCGAACCGGTAGGAAGCAAATACCTCACCCAGGGCGGCAGATTTTCTTACTCCTCCGCAACCATCCGTAATGAGATGGCGGAGCTGGAAAGCATGGGATATCTGGAGCAGCCCCATACGTCTGCAGGCAGGGTCCCCAGCGAGGCGGGATATCGGTTTTATGTAGACACGCTGGTGGAGCGATACCGTATGACCGCGGAGGAAATAGAAAGCCTCCAGGCAACACTACGTGCCAAGCAGGCACAGCTGGATGGGATATTGGATGCGGCCATGCACCTGGCAGCCAGCATGACCAACTATACGGCCCTGGCTGTGCGGCCGCGTGTTTCGTCAATGACGGTGAAAAAATATGAACTTATCTGCATAGACGGTCGGAGCATTGTGCTGGTAATGGTGACAGCCGGAGGAGCCGTGCGTACCCAGAACATCGTCAGCCAGCAGCCGGTTCCGGAAGAGGCGGTAAAGAAACTGGCCAATTTGATGAACATCCGTCTTACAGGCATTACAGGAGATCAAATGACGCTGCCCCTTTTGATGGAGATAGAGAGCGCCATGGGGGAATATGCTTTTTTGGCAGCTCCTGTGGTGCGGTGCGTTTGCCAGACCATCAGTGCGGTGTCCGGCGGCGATGTAAAGGTAGACGGAGTCAACCGGCTTCTTTCCTATCCGGAGTTTTATGATATCGGCAAGCTGCGGGAAATGCTGGAAGCATTGGAGCGCAAGGAAGACCTTTTGCAGCTGGTGTCCGGGGAACAGGCTCCTCTGATGCCGGCCGGACAGCAGGAGGGTGGAGTGCAGGTATATATCGGAAGTGAGAATCCGGTGGTCACCCTGGACAATTCCACGCTGGTTTTTAAACCTGTGCTCAAGGATGGGAGGACCGTGGGCGCTCTGGGCGTGATCGGTCCCAAACGTATGAATTACAGGCGTGTGATTACCATGATCGACGGGATCGCCGATGGAATCCGCGAGGTGATAGAAAGCGATGCTCCGCCAGGTCCGCAGGGAGATGGGGAGACAGCAAATTAGAGGGGGTATACAATGGAACAGGAAATGGAGACTTTGAAAGAGACGCAGCCGCAAAAGACACAGGAGCAGGAAAAGGCGCCGGTGCCGGACAAATCAGAGAAAAAAGAAAAAAAGGCTGCAGATAAAGAGGGAAAGAAGCTGCGCGCAGCAGTAGAAAAGCTGGAAAAGGAGCTGCAGACTGCAAAGGACGCGGCCGCGGCTGCAGAGGATAAATACCTGCGGCTTGCGGCGGAGTATGATAACTTCCGAAAGAGAAGCGTGAAGGAGCGGGAAGGAATCTATACTGACGCTGCGGCAGACTGTATCAAGGAACTGCTGCCGGTGATCGACAATCTTCAGCGGGCTACTGAATATACAGCTCCGGACAAAGTGGCCGAGGGGCTTGCCATGATCCTTGGATCCCTGCCGGCGGTATTTGAGAAGATGAAGATCACATCTTTCGGTGCTCCGGGCGAAACATTTGATCCCAATCTACACAACGCAGTGATGCATGTGGAGGATGAAGCGCATGGGGAAAGTGAAATTGTAGAAGTGTTCCAGCAGGGATACAGCATCGGAGATCGGATTATCCGATACGCTATGGTAAAGGTAGCCAACTAAATTTATATGATATAGAGAATCATAAATAAACTTAATGCACTTTAATTCAGAATAAACGGAGGACAGAACAATGGCAAAAATTATCGGTATAGATTTGGGAACCACAAACTCTTGTGTGGCAGTATTTGAGGGAGGAGAACCCAGCGTGATCCCCAACCCGGAAGGAGCACGGACCACACCGTCTGTAGTGGCCTTCTCCAAAACAGGAGAAAGAATGGTGGGACAGGTGGCAAAGCGTCAGAGCATCACCAACCCGGACAGAACGGTTATGAGTATCAAGCGCGACATGGGTACGAACAAAAAAGTCACAATTGACGATAAAACCTACACTCCCCAGGAAATTTCTGCAATGATTCTTCAGAAGCTGAAAGCAGACGCGGAGGCATATCTGGGTCAGCCGGTAAGCCAGGCGGTGATCACCGTTCCCGCGTACTTCTCGGACGCACAGCGGCAGGCAACCAAGGATGCGGGCAAGATCGCCGGCCTGGAGGTGCTCCGTATCATTAACGAGCCTACCGCTGCAGCGCTGGCCTACGGTGCAGACCAGGATAAGGATCAGAAGGTTATGATCTACGACCTGGGCGGCGGTACCTTTGACGTTTCCATTCTGGAAATCAGCGACGACGGCGTGTTTGAAGTGCTGGCTACCGCCGGCAACAACAAGCTGGGTGGCGACGACTTTGACCAGCGGATCATCGATTGGATTGCAGATACCTTCAAGCAGGAAAACGGCATCGATCTGCGGGAAGACAAAATGGCCCTGCAGAGACTGAAGGAAGCAGCTGAAAAGGCAAAAATCGAGTTGTCCGGCGTGGCAAGCTCCAACATCAATTTGCCTTTTATCACGGCAGACGCCACCGGCCCCAAGCACTTTGACGCAACCCTTACCCGGGCAAAATTCAACGAGCTGACTGCCGATCTGGTACAGAAAACCATCGATCCGACAAAACAGGCGCTTGCTGACGCGGGCCTTTCCGCTTCTCAGATCGACAAGGTACTGCTGGTGGGCGGTTCAACCCGTATTCCTGCAGTACAGGAAGCCATCAAAAACTATACAGGCAAGGAACCCTTCAAGGGCATCAACCCGGACGAATGCGTTGCAATCGGCGCAGCCATCCAGGGCGGCGTTCTGGGCGGGGACGTAAAGGATCTGCTGCTGCTGGATGTAACGCCGCTATCTCTTGGTATTGAAACCCTGGGCGGCGTGTTCAACCGGATCATCGACCGCAACACCACTATCCCGGTAAAAAAGAGTCAGGTTTATTCTACTGCCGCGGACGGACAGACCTCTGTGGAGATCCATGTGCTCCAGGGCGAGCGGGAAATGGCAGCAGGAAACACCACGCTGGGCCGGTTCTCTCTGGACGGAATCGCCCCTGCGCCCAGAGGCGTGCCGCAGATCGAGGTTACCTTTGACATTGATGCAAACGGCATCGTGAATGTGTCTGCAAAGGACAAAGGCACCGGCAAGGAGCAGCACATTACCATCACTTCTTCCACCAACATGTCCCAGGATGAGATCGACAAGGCAGTGAAGGAAGCGGAGAAGTTTGCCGCGGAAGATAAGAAGCAGAAGGAATCCATTGAAATCAAAAACCGGGCAGAGTCTCTGGCGTTCCAGTGCGAAAAGACCTTGGGCGAGCTGGGCGATAAAATCGACGCTGGAGAAAAGGCCGAGGTACAGTCCGCTGTGGAAAAGCTCCGCGCTACCATTGCAGGCGGCGATACGGAAGCCATCAAGGCGGATATGGAAGCCTTGGAAAAATCCTTCTATAAGATCAGCGAGAAGCTGTACCAGCAGAGTGGTGCCGGCGCGGATGCAGGCGCCGGAGCAGGCTTTACAGCAGATCCCGGCGCTGGTGCAGGCGCTGCCGGAGAGGGCGGAGACGGCACCTTCTACAGCGCGGATTACGAAGATAAGAGCGACACAAACCAGTAAGATTGCATAAAAAAGTCAGCTGAAATGCCGGGGCAAAATTTGCCCCGGCTGTTTCCCGCTGACCGGGAAGGATAGACAGTACATGGCAGATAAACGCGATTATTATGAAGTGCTGGGCCTTGCAAAGGGGGCTTCCGAGGACGAGATAAAAAAAGCCTATCGGAAGCTGGCAAAGCAGTATCACCCGGATATGAATCCCGGGGACAAGGTGGCTGAGGGAAAATTCAAGGAAGTCAACGAAGCGTATGATGTTCTTTCAGACCCGGATAAAAAAGCAAAATACGATCAGTATGGCCATGCGGCTTTTGATCCTGCGTCCGGTGGATTTGGCGGGGGCGGGGGCTTTGGCTTTGACGGCTTTGATATATCCGATATATTTTCCAGCTTTTTCGGCGGAGGGTCCTCCCGCAGATCCAACGGCCCAATCCGGGGAGACGATGTGCGCCTGCGGGTGACGCTTACCTTTGAAGAGGCAGTTTTCGGCTGCAAAAAAGAGGTCCAGTATCAGCGGATCCAAAAATGTCCGGAGTGCGGCGGCAGCGGTGCCGCCAAGGGTACCAGTCCCAAGCAGTGTCCGGAGTGCGGCGGCCGGGGTCAGGTGAATGCTCAGCAGCGCACGCCTTTTGGTGTGATGCAGACTACCAAAACCTGTGACCGGTGCCGGGGCAGCGGAAAAATTATAGAAACACCCTGTAAAAACTGTCGGGGCGGCGGATATGTACGGGCTACCAAAAAGTTAGAGGTGTCCATTCCTGCGGGAATCGATGACGGACAGGGCATCGCTCTGCGGGGCGAGGGGAGCGACGGCAGAAACGGTGGTCCTGCAGGGGATCTTACGATTTCCGTCAGTGTGCGTCCCCATGCATTCTTTGAACGGGACGGCTATGATATATACTGCGATGTCCCCATAACCTTTGCGGATGCTGCCCTGGGTGCTGAGCTGCAGGTGCCCACCATTGATGGAAACGAGGCACTGCGCATTCCGGAGGGAACCCAAACAGGGACTACCTTTACGCTCAAAAACAAAGGGGTACAGGTGGTCAACGCTAAAACCCGCGGGAACATGTATATTACCGTAGTGGTGGAGGTTCCAAAGGGACTAAGCGCCAAGCAGAAGGATTTGCTGCGTGCGTTCAGCGATTCCTGCGGCAGCGGCAACCATTCCAAAAAAGAAAAGTTTATGAAAAAGTTCTTTAGAAAGGACTCGTAATGGACAGCTGGATTCAGATCAAGGTAACGGCAGCGCAGCAGTACTTAAACGACTTGTGCGCAGTGATGAGCATGGTCGACAACTCCCTTATGGTGGAGGACTACTCCGATGTGGAGCAGGAGCTGGATGGAGTATATGGAGATTTGATTGATCAGGAGCTGCTGGAGCGGGACCGGACGGTGGCGTCTGTTTCTGTGTTCATTCCGGCGGAGAAAAGCCCTGCGGAATCAGAGGGCTTTATCCGGGAGCGGTTGGAGGCATTGAAGATTCCAGCAGATATAGAGTGCATCGGTGTGCACGAGGAAGATTGGGCCAACTCCTGGAAGCAGTATTACAAACCCATTAAAACAGGCGAACGGTTGGTGATCGTGCCGAAGTGGGAAAAGTATGATGCGGCGGACGGGGAAATCGTCGTGCTGATGGACCCGGGTATGGCCTTTGGAACGGGTACCCACGAAACAACCCGGCTGTGCGCCATGCTGCTGGAGCAGTACGTGCATCCCGGAGATACAATGCTGGATGTAGGCTGCGGCAGTGGAATTTTGGCGATCTGCGCCGCAAAGCTGGGGGCAGGACATTGCTATGCCTGCGACATCGACCCGGTAGCGGTACGGATTGCCGGAGAAAATGCCGTGCTCAATCAAACAGCCCAGGTAGAAACAGGGGTATCCGATCTGCTGGCCCAGGCGAAGACGGTGCCAGGGGGGTACAAAGTTTGCTGCGCCAACATTGTGGCGGATGTGATCATCCGTATGGCGCCGGATATCGGACACTTTATGGCAAGGGACGGAGTGCTAATCGTATCCGGTATCATTACACAGCGGGCATCGGAGACGGTGTCTGCTCTGGAAGCAGCCGGATGGAACTTGATCGACCAGCGCAGGGAAAACGGCTGGTTTGCAGGCGCACTGCAGCAAAGCTGACGGAGAAAAAGATGCATTCGGCACAAAAACTACCCCTACATATTTTTCCATATAAAACAAGCCCCCACAAAGGGGGCTTGTTTTATATGAATATTTGCTTTCAATTTGTGATATGTAAAAAGAGGGGCATTGCCCCTCTTTTTACATATCATTCCGACATAAATCCTCATAGGATTCTTTGCGGACCGCGATGTAATCGTCTCCATCCCGAATCATTACTACAGGCGGCCGGGGAATCCGGTTGTAATTGGATGCCATAGCGTAATTATACGCGCCTGTTACCAGCACGGCCAGTGTGTCTCCCCGCACAGGCCGGGGCAGCATCACATCCTCTTGGATGATGTCGCCGCTTTCGCAGCAGCGGCCCGCTATGGTGGCGCAGAAATCTGCCGGATCCTTCGGCCGGTTGGCCAGCAGCGCAGTGTAATCTGATTCGTACAGAGCATACCGGATGTTGTCGGTCATGCCTCCGTCTACGGATACGTAGCTTTTATATCCGGTGATGGTTTTTACACTGCCCACAGTATACAGGGTCATGCCGCTGTCCGCCACAATGCTTCGTCCCGGTTCCATGAGAATATCCGGCTGCCGGATGGAAAGCTCGGCGCAAATCCGCCGAATTTCCTCTGCAAGCCCCCGAATATTGGCTTCGTAATCGACTACCGGGTCGTTTTCCACATAGCGTACGCCAAATCCGCCGCCCAGATTCAAGGTCCGAATTTCATGGCCGCATGCATCCAGCAGGGTACGGATGAACCGCAGCATAATTTCTGCAGCGTCCCGGAAGGGGTAGTAATCGAAAATTTGGGATCCGATGTGACAGTGAAATCCTTCCAGCTCTATTCCAGGCAGGCTAAGAGCATATTTGCACAGTTCCAGCGCTTGTCCTGTTTCAATTGCGGTACCGAATTTGGAATCCACCTTTCCGGTGGAAATTTTTTTCTGGGTGTGAGGGTCGATACCAGGGGTGAGCCGCAGCAGGATCTTCTGCCGCAAACCCCGCCGCAGGGCGCAGGCGTTTACTGCATCCAGCTCTTCCTGATTGTCCACGATAAAATGGCCGATTCCAACATTCATGGCATATTCTATATCCGCGTCCGTCTTGTTGTTCCCATGGAAAAACGCCTCCTCCATAGGGAAACCCGCCGCGTTTGCCGTATATAGTTCTCCGGGGGATACGATATCCGTACCCATACCCATTTCGGCTATAATAGCATACATCCGTTTAAAGCAGCAGGCTTTGCTGGCAAAAATCGGCCGGGAACCTTCTCCCATATATTTGCGCATGGCATCGATATATATTTTGCAGTTTTCCCGGATGCGGTTTTCATCCATGAGATACAGCGGCGTGCCGTATTTTTTTGCAAGCTCTACTGTGTCCATTCCGGCAAGGGCCAAGTGCCCTGCTTCGTTGACAGATAAATTTTTATGCAGCATACAATTTGTCCTTTTTCCTTTTTAACGATTACGACGATTACACAGATAAGCTGACCATGCTTTTCATATCGTACAGACCCGCAGGCTTTCCTACCAGAAATTTTGCCGCAGACAATGCCCCTTCTGCAAAGACGGCCCTGGATTCCGCCTTATGCTCCAGACGAATTGTCTGATGGTCTGTGGACAGGATCACCTGATGGGTGCCAGCTTCGTTTCCCATGCGCAGGGCATGGATACCGATTTCTTCCGGCGCCCGCTTACCCATGCCGTGACGCCCATATACGAAGGTGGCGTCCTGTCGTACCGTTTTCAGTTCTTCGGCGATCATTTCCGCAGTGCCGCTGGGGGCATCCAGCTTTCGATTGTGATGGATTTCTACGATTTCTATATCTGCACCGGGAAAGAGTGCCGCAGCCCGCCGGGCAAAATCTGTCAGGACAGCGATGCCCAGAGACATATTGGCCGAATAAAAGATCGGCACAGACTTTGCCGCCTCGTAAATCAGCGCCTTTTCATCTTCCGTGTGGCCTGTAGTGGACAGAACCAGGGGGATCGTCCTGCCTACCGCATAGGAAATCAGCTCCCGTACTGCGCTGTGGTGGGAGAAGTCGATGATCACATCGGCTTCTCCCTTATATTCGGCAATGCTTTGCATAGTGAAGCCTTCTGCAAATTTGTCGATTTCCGCTGCCAGTACAGCATCGTTTATATTTCCGGCAACCTGTTCCCGTACGGCCGCACCCATGCGGCCGCCAGCGCCGTTTAAAATGATTTTTATCATAGATGATCGTATTCCTTTGCTTTATGAGATGAGTCCGTGGCCGCGCATAATCTGAAGCATTTTTGCCTGTTTTTCCTCATCCATAGGCGTTAGGGGCAGGCGCAGAGTATTTTCACAAAAGCCCATGGCAGCCATAGCGGCCTTTACCGGAATGGGATTTACTTCGGAGAACAGGGCGCTGATAAGCGCGTGATACTGATACTGAAGCATTGCTGCACCGTGAATATCCCCGGCAAAGAATTTTTCTGTAATTTGGCAGGTTTCCCTTGGAAGCACATTGGAAAGAACAGAGATCGCGCCGATGCCGCCTACAGACATTAGGGGCACGATCTGGTCGTCATTTCCGGAGTACAGATCCAGCTTGCCGGAAACGTAAGACATGGTTTCTACGATTTTGGACAGATTGCCGTTGGCCTCTTTAATGCCGCAGATATTTTCGTGATCCGCCAGAATCCGGTAGGTGTCCGGCTCGATATTCACCCCGGTACGGGAGGGGACGTTGTATAGGATCACCGGCGCGTCGCTCATGTCCGCAATGTCGGTGAACATTTTTACGAGGCCCTTTTGGGTGGCTTTATTATAGTAGGGTGTTACTACCAGTACCGCGTCTGCCCCAGCCTGACAGGCGCAGCGGGTCAGGTCTTTTGCATATCCGGTGTCATTGGAGCCGGTTCCTGCAATGATCGGCACTTTGCCTCCTGCCCGTTTTACCGCAAAAGCAATGGCGTCCCGGTGTTCATCGTCGGTGAGGGTGGAGGCTTCGCCGGTGGTGCCGCAGATCACCAAGGCGTTGATGCCGGACGCGATTTGCCAGTCGATGATTCGGCCAAACTGTTCGTAGTCGATCCCATCCTGGTTGAAGGGGGTGATCAAGGCAGTAGCGATCCCCTTAAAAATCGTTTTTTTCATAGAATTCACAAACCTTTCTGCAATTTGCTAATACAAAATAAAAAAGCCGACACACGGGCCGACTCTGCAAAAAAGCTAATATTCCTATCGAAATTCGAAATCAGATAGCTCTCCGCAAAAGCGACAGTCGGGATGATCTTATTCACCCAAACCAGAACAGACGTGACCGCAGCCTGTCTTCGGCATCTGCCCCTTTTCTGCAAACAACAGGCGGTCGACCCTATCCCGTCTGCAGTACTCTTGGCACAATGCACCTCTACCGTGTTAGAAATATTGTAGCACAGATTTATTTCCTTGTCAACAGGGCAGGCAGAATTTTTTGTATCCGACCTGGGACAGCGCGTTTCTTTTCCCGAGGAGCCTTACACCAATTTTTTACCATGGAAAACACAACTGCAAAGCTCTGGACTGCAGCGGATTCCATTCTTGTTTTACCGTAAAAAAACAAAAAATACCCCTGTTTTTCTTGACTATACATTCCCTATGCTATATAATAAGAAGTAGAAATGATTACATTGCCATACTATTGCCATTTGCCGGTCCGAAGGGATCCGGGCTGTAAGCGGGTATGGTTTTTCGGGATTATTTGGAAAGGCATGGTTGTAATAATGGCACAGAAGAAAAAAACAGCTGCTCCTGCAGCAGAGTCCACATCGGAAAATAAGAAAAAAGCCTTGGAAACTGCGATTTCTCAGATCGAAAAAAACTTCGGACAGGGCACAATTATAAAAATGGGGGAGAACCCCAAAATGAACGTGTCCGCCGTTTCCAGCGGATCTCTGGGGCTGGACATCGCCTTGGGCGTAGGAGGGTTCCCCAGAGGAAGAATCATCGAGATCTACGGGCCGGAATCCTCCGGTAAAACCACCGTGGCCCTCCACGCGGTGGCGGAAGTGCAGAAGCTGGGCGGAGAAGCTGCGTTTATCGATGCGGAGCACGCCCTGGATCCTATGTACGCCAAGGCCCTTGGGGTAAACATCGACAACCTTTTGGTGTCGCAGCCGGACTCCGGCGAGCAGGCGCTGGAGGTGTGCGAGGCCCTGGTGCGTTCCGGCGCGGTGGATATTGTAGTCATCGACTCTGTGGCAGCCCTGGTCCCCCAGCAGGAAATCGAAGGCGATATGGGTGCCTCCCATGTGGGCCTCCAGGCGCGGCTGATGTCCCAGGCCCTGCGGAAGCTGTCGGGAACCGTGGCGAAAACAAACTGTATTGTGATCTTTATCAACCAGCTCCGTGAGAAGGTGGGCGTAGTATACGGCAACCCGGAAACCACCACCGGCGGACGGGCACTGAAATTCTATGCTTCCGTGCGGCTGGAGATCCGTAAGACAGAGGTGCTGAAAAACGGATCGGAGCCCATCGGGAACCGGGTAAAATGCAAGGTGGTCAAAAATAAGGTGGCGCCGCCCTTTAAGGTGGTGGAATTTGATATTCTGTATGGACACGGTATTTCCAAAACAGGTGAAATCGTAGACCGGGGTGTGGAAACCGGCGTAATGGACAAAAGCGGTTCCTGGTACTACTATAACGGGGAACGCATCGGCCAGGGCAGAGACAATGCCCGTAAGTTCTTAGAGGCAAATCCCGGGCTTTTGGCAGAAATCGAGGAGAAGATCAAGTCCCTGGGTACAAAGCAGGAGGAAGAACTTCCCGGCGCCGATCTGGAGGACGAGGAAGAACTGGACATCCGGCTTTTGGATATGACGCTGGACGAAGAATAATATTACATAGCGAGGATGAATTTTGATTTGCAGCAGCATTTCCTTCTGCAATTACCGTAATATTTCCCTGGAGACCGTTTCTTTTTTTCCGGGTGTCAACGTGCTCTGGGGGGACAATGCCCAGGGGAAATCCAATATTTTGGAAGGGATTTACTTTTTTGCCCGGGGACGTTCCTTTCGGGGAGCCAGGGAGCGAGAGCTGATCCGGTTTGGGGAAAAACAGGCGCAGCTTTCCCTGACGTTTCAAAAAGAGGGGGCGCAGTATCCGGTGACCCTGGAAGCGGAACTGCCCCAGACAGGAAAGAAAGTTCTGCGCCGGGGCGGTGCGCGGCTGTCCGGGGTGCGGGAGCTGATCGGCACCTTTCGCGCAGTGCTGTTTTGTCCCCTGCATCTGTCACTGGTGGGCGGCGGGCCGGCACTGCGGCGCAATTTTTTGGATATCGCCCTGTCTCAGCTATATCCCGGTTACCTGGACAGTCTTTCCCGGTATAACCGGATTTTGATCCAGCGCAACGCGCTGATCAAATCCGGCGGCAGTACGGATACAGCGGTCTGGGAGGTGTATGCACAGCAGCTGTCCCGTTTGGGCGCAGACATAGCAGTCCGCCGCCACACTTACATGCAGGCGCTGGAAACGCATGTGCGGGAGATTTTTGAAGGAATGACAAAGGGACGGGAAACTCCGCGGCTTACCTATCAGTCCGGCGCAATCCCGGAAGGAGATACATCTGATCAGGAACAGATCCGAAAAGAGGGGGAGGCCCGGCTGTTTTCCTCTCTCACCAACTCAATTGAACGGGAAATGCGGTACGGAGCCACATTATACGGCACCCACAAGGACGACATTGGGATCCGACTCAACGAGAAAGAAGCAAGAACCTATGCCTCCCAAGGGCAGCAGCGCAGTCTGGCGCTGGCTATGAAGCTTGCGGAAGGGGAACTGGCACGGGACATCGGCGGAGAATATCCGGTGTTTTTATTGGATGATGTACTCAGCGAGCTGGACGGACAGCGCCGATCCTTTATTTTGCAGGCACTGACAGACCGGCAGATCATAGTTACCTCCTGTGAGAGTGCACATTTCGGCACAGATACCGTACAGATGCTCCAGGTACGGGAAGGCAAAATAGTGGGACAAAAGAAGAATCTGTAATCCACGTAGGGAAATACGGTGCACTGCACCGGTAGAGAGAATGGGAGAGGGATCATGCAATATCAAATTACGGATATCTATGAAACCCGGGCAGGCATTTCTGTAGTGCTGTCCTGCGATGAAGGGAATGAGGCGGAAAAGACATTGCTGTTTAAGCCTTCTCTGTGGCTGGAGGAAGGGCTGCAAGCCGGTGACGTTGTAGATGAAGAGGGCATAGCACATCTGTGCGCCACAGCCCAGTTTTGTCAGGCGATCGCCCGGGCGGAAGGGCTTCTTGCAAACTCCGATTACAGCCGTACCCGGCTGATCTACCGGCTTATGCGATATGACTTCGATCGGCCTGTGTGTGAACGGGCAGCAGATTATATGATCGAAAAGGGGTATATCCGGGAGGGAGAGCAGACCTTGCGGATCGCACGGTTTTACTGTAAGAACAAGCACTGGGGCAAGAAACGGATCGCCGCGGAGCTTATGGGCAGGGGGTACTGCCATAACGCAGTGATGGAAGCCCTCAATTCTCTCAGCGATGAGGAGTATTTTTCCTCTCTGGTGCAGCTTATGGAGAAAAAATATGCTGCGCCCTGCACAGACGAAAAGGAAAAGCAAAAGCGAATCGCAGCCCTGTCCCGGCTGGGATTTTCCTATGCAGAAATCCAGCGGGCTCTGGAAGAGACCGGTTCCTGAAAAAGGAGTGTCCCCGAAAACAATGTTTTCAGGGGCAGTCCTTATTTTGGGAGCTGCCGTGATACAAGCAGAAAGGAACGGACGAGTAGTTTGATACAGAAATGTAAAGGAAAAGTGGGGTTTGTTTCCCTTGGATGCGCAAAAAACCTTTGCGATACAGAAGTAATGCTTCACCGTCTTATGCAGGCGGGATATGAAATCACCCCGGAAGAGACAGAGGCGGATGTGGTAGTGGTTAATACCTGCGCATTTATAGAAAGTGCGAAAAAGGAAGCCATTGACAACATTTTGGATATCGCATGGCTCAAGGAGCATGGATCCCTGCGGGGAATAGTGGTAGCCGGATGCCTGCCGGAGCGGTATCGTGAGCAGCTGCTGGAGGAAATGCCGGAAATCGACGCCATCATTGGCGTAGGCAGTATCGACAAAATCGAAGAAGCAGTAGAGCAGGCTATGAACGGCGACGGGCAAAAATATTGCTGTCTACCCCAAAAGGATGCCTGTTCTCTCGGGGGAGACCGGATCGTCACCACCGGGCAGGCATATGCTTATATAAAAATAGCGGAAGGATGCAACAACCGTTGCTCCTATTGCGCAATCCCCGGGATCCGTGGGGGACTGCGCAGCCGTCCCATAGAGGATATTGTGGCGGAGGCCAGGGAACTGGACGAAATGGGCATCAAGGAACTGGTCGTCATCGCCCAGGATACCACCGTATACGGACTGGACCTGTACGGGGAATATGCACTGCCCAGATTGCTTCGGGCCATTACAGAAAATACACAAATTCCATGGATCCGGATTTTATACTGCTATCCGGATAAAATAACAGAGAAACTGATTCAGGAAATCCGGGAAAACGACCGGATCGTAAAATATATTGACTTACCAGTGCAGCATATCACTGACAAAATGCTCACTGCCATGAACCGCCATGGGGACAGCGGCTGCGTACGGGATGCAGTCCGCCGCTTGAAGGAAGGGGTTCCGGATATTGTCATCCGTTCCACTGCGATTGTGGGCTTTCCCGGAGAGGACGAGGCAGACTTTGAAGCACTGTGCCAGTTTATCAGCGAAGGACCCTTTGCCCGGTTCGGCGCGTTCGCCTATTCCAGAGAAGAGGATACCCCCGCCTACTCTATGGAGGGCCAAATCGACGAAAAGATTAAGCAGGAACGATATGATATTCTTATGCGGCACCAGCTGACCGTCAGCGAAGCGTTTCAGCAGTCTCTCATAGGCGAGATAGTAGAGGTTCTGTGCGAGGGATTTGACTCGGTTTCCGAGTCTTATTTTGGCAGAAGCTTCCGGGAGGCCCCGGAAATTGATGGAAAAATCTGGTTTACCGCATCTGCCGGAGTGCAGGAGGGAGACTTTGTCAAGGTTCGCATTACCGAGGCCATGGACTATGATCTGGTAGGAGTGGTCCAGGCATGATAACAGTAGAAACCCTGTTTTCCGGCTCCAGCGGGAACTGCACCCTTATTCGCACAGAAAAAACGGCTGTGCTGGTGGACGCCGGCAAAAACTGTAAAGCAGTGACGGCTGGCCTGGAAATGCTTGGCATGTCCCTATCTGATTTGTCTGCTGTTTTTGTCACCCACGAACACAGAGACCATATCAGCGCCTTGGATGTAATGATGCGCCGCAGATCCATACCCATTCACATCACCTCTCTTTCTGCCCCGGAGTTGTGCCGGGGTCGCAGCGCCGGAGAAGCGGCGGTGGTGCACCCGGGACTTTTGTATGAGGTCCAGGTGGGGGATCTGACGGTTCGCTCTTTCCCCTTGCCCCACGACAGCGCCGGCCATGTGGGATATATGTTTGCAGATGCAGCGGGAGACACAGCCGGGTTGGCCACCGATATGGGCTATGCTACCATGGACGCATACAACCATCTGCGCCACTGTCGGACTGTGGTGCTGGAGGCCAATCACGATCTGGATATGCTCCGCATGGGACCCTATCCCTTCCCGCTGAAGCAGCGGATTCTTTCCCGGGGTGGGCACCTTTCCAATGTGGACTGCGCCGGCCTATGCCGCGGGCTGGCAGGAGGCCACACAGAGCGCATCATTCTGGCCCATCTCAGCCATGAAAACAATACCCCTGAGATAGCGTATCAAACCGTGCGCACTGCGCTGGACCGGGAAGGCTATACGGGTTTTGCCCTTTCTGTAGCCAGGAGAGACTGTCCGGGCTGTGTAGCGCTTTCCTGCAGCGAAGCGGAGCAGCGGCCTCGGTGGGACTGCCGGGAGGAACTATTGTATGATCAAATGTAAGCTGATCGTTTTAGGCCAGCTTTCTGAACCGCATTGGCGGGATGCCTGCGAAGAATATAAAAAGCGACTGTCCCACACCTGCAGCGTCCAGGAGGTGGAGCTGCGGGAAGTGCGTACGGGCAGAGACCCGGGCGCAGGAGACATTGCAGCCGCTCTGGAGCGGGAGGCAGATTTAATTCTTCCACAAATCTCCCCCAGGGCTTTTACGATAGCTTTATGCATTGAAGGAAAACAGTATAATTCCAGAGCCCTTGCCGCGCTGCTGGAGGATAAGATTACCGGCGGCGCCAGCGAACTTTGTTTTATCATCGGCTCCTCCCATGGACTGTCCCAGCGGGTCAAGCAGGCTGCCCAACTGAGGCTTTCCATGTCGGCACTTACTTTTCCTCATCAGATGGCGCGGGTTATGCTGTACGAATGTATCTATCGTTGTATGGAGATTCAGCGGGGATCTCCCTATCATAAGTAATCCACCTGCAAACAAAGGCAAGGTACAAAGCGTTGAAGACAACCGATCGTTTGAAACTGCAATTAAAAAGGAAACTGCCGGCGATTTTGTGCGCCGTTTTTGTAGTTGCAATTTTCGGACTGTATTATTTGGGAGTGTATGATGTTTCCTTTTTGCAAAGGCCGGCTGCCTGGGAGGATCACATCGACCGGCTGTATTCTGTTTTGTTTGGAGAGAAAACAGATCCGGAAGAGACGATAGAACCCCAGCCGGAGGAAACGCAGCCGGAGGAAACCCGACCGTCCCAAAAACCAAACAATGGAGATGGTACTCCCCCGCCGGACCTGGGCACGCCATTGGAATTTTCCACAGTTTCTGCCCTGCAGGGAGAGGGCTGGATACGGACCGACGCAGTATATACGGAAGGGATGCAGTTTGCCCTTTTAGATACGTCCTATAGTTTGCCTCGTTCCTTTTCCTATACGGATAAGACCTATAACAGGGAAGAACTGCTGTATTTTGAAGACGGAACAGAGCCCCAGCGCCAGATTGTGCAGGCTACAGAAAAGCGCCCGGCACTGGAGCTCTATATGGGATATATTTTATACGACGACCGGGGCACCCTGTATATTTTAGGGCCGGACGGTACGCCGCTGAGCCAGTATAACGACCAGCGGTATATGCCTGCCTATACCAGGGACCGGGAAGGCCGCCCCCTGTTTTATTCCCCATACTCCTATACCATGACCTATCCCACGCAGCTGGGGGAACCGGACGAGGAAGGAAATCAGGAGTGGATCGAAACAGACACCGTGCGGGTAGAATCCCAGAAATATTATTACCTGGGGGCGGACGGGCGCACCTTTGTGGAGTCTGACTACGACGACACGGTAGACGGAAGAGGCCTGTATTTCGATTATCCCGCCTATTACGGAAGTACGGACAGCCGATACAGCCGGTATTATAAAAGAAGTACCAAGGTGCTTACCGATTTGAAGGGAAAAACATCGGTGCTGGAGCTGGCAGATTGGCTGTTTGCCACAGAAAAGCCGGACTATGCCGATGAGGAATTGGTGTTCCCGTATACTCGGGCCTACGCCATGCGAGAGGGATATGCTGCTGTGATGCAGGACATCCACTGGGACTACTACAACAACGTGACGGAAGACGGCGTTACAGAGAACCGGTATTTTGAGGTAGTCAGCAACGAGATGCGTGTGGTCGACGAGAATGGACGGGAGATGTTCTCATCCCGAAAAAATTACGTGAGCGAGGAAGGATGGTCTGCAAACGAGCGGTTTGTAGAGCCCCTTTCCAGAGGAATCGACGCCCTTGGCAGCTACTATTTTGACCACGGACTTATGCGCCTGCACATACAGGCCTATGACCGGTACCACTTTACCGATTTGGATATGATCCGTATCGTTTCGGACGAAGATGTGCTGGTGTATCCGGACGGCAGTCAGTTCAGTATCCCGGTAGGATATCGTCTGGTTTCCTATTCCGATGGGATTCTTCTTTTGGAAAAAGACGGCTTGTACGGATATTTATCCAATACAGGTGTGTGGATCCATCAGCCCCAGGCTGCAGATGCAAAGCCCTTTTTAGAGGGAGTGGCAGTAGTAGAGAAGGATGGATACTACGGTGTGATCGATACCAAGGGAAATTTGGTGATTCCCTATCAGTACAAATATATCTCCAATATCTCCAGCGGCACTATGGTAGCGTACAGCGAAGCGGACGGCTGGGAGATCTATCAGAAAATGGCGCCGGCAGCGTAAAGCCCCGGAAAGGAAAACGTATGCAGGAATTTGATGTGATCGTAGTGGGCGCAGGGCATGCCGGCGTGGAAGCCGCGCTGGCCTGCGCCCGGCGCGGTCTGGAAACAGCAGTATTTACAATCAGCTTGGACGCGGTTGCCAATATGCCCTGTAACCCCTCTGTTGGCGGGACCGGGAAGGGACATCTGGTCTTTGAACTGGACGCAATGGGCGGTGAAATGGGGTATGCGGCCGACTGCAGCACCATTCAGTCCAGGACACTGAATACGGGAAAAGGCGCGGCCGTCCAGTCCAAGCGGGTGCAGGCGGACCGAATCGCTTACAGCAAACGGATGAAGCAGGTGATGGAAAACACCCCCCATCTCTCTTTGATCCAGGGAGAGGTGTGCAGCCTGCTGACGGAATTGGCAGGCAAAAAGAAACGGGTGCGCGGCGTTGTGGCCGCTCCTGGAGGGGAATATCTGGCCAGAGCGGTGATTTTGTCCAGCGGTACATATCTTGGGGGCACCACCCATGTAGGAGAGGTGCAGCGCAGCGCAGGGCCGGACGGAAGCCTGCCTGCAGGGGAGCTCAGCGCATCCCTGCGGGAAAACGGCATCCGCCTTGCCCGGTTTAAAACGGGGACTCCTCCCAGGGTTCATCGGGCTTCTATTGATTTCTCCTGCTTGGAGCGTCAGGATGGGGAAGAGCATATCACCCCATTCTCTTGCCGGACCGACCGGGCTGCACTGAACGCCATTGAACAGCTTCCCTGTTATATTGTATATACCGGTGCACGCACCCACCAGATCATCCGAGATAATCTCCACCGTTCTCCCCTGTATTCCGGGCAGATCCATGGAACGGGGCCCCGATATTGCCCCTCCATCGAAGATAAGGTGGTACGGTTCGCCGATAAAGAGCGGCATCAGCTGTTTGTCGAGCCCATGGGGGTGGATACTGAGGAAATTTATTTGCAGGGGTTTTCTTCCTCCCTGCCGGCGGATGTGCAGTATGCAATGCTTCGAAGCCTGCCGGGTTTTTCTGAGGCACAGATCATGCGGTATGCCTATGCTATCGAATACGACTGCGCCGACCCTACCCAACTGTATCCCACCCTTGCGTTCAAAGATATCGAAGGACTCTATGGGGCGGGGCAGTTCAACGGATCTTCCGGATATGAAGAGGCCGCCGTTCAGGGACTGATTGCAGGAATCAATGCTGCAGCGGCGCTGGAGGGGCGTCCGCCGGTGATTTTGCCCCGGTATTCTTCCTATATCGGCACGCTGATCGACGATCTGGTGACCAAAGGTACCAACGAGCCATATCGTATTATGACATCTCGGTCTGAATACCGGCTGATGCTCCGCCAGGACAATGCAGACCGGCGTCTTTTGGAATACGGCCGGGCGGCAGGGCTAATCGACGATGGGCGATATGCCGCAGTTGTGGAAAAATGCCACAGGGAAGACGCAGAAATCCAGCGTCTGGAGAAAACTACTGTGTCCCCGTCGGCAGCCAACGGGATTCTTGCGTCGATCGGGAGCAGCGAAATTTCTACCGGTGCAAAGCTGGCAGATCTGCTCCGCCGTCCAAAGGTCACCTATGCGGCGCTGGCTGGGGCGGATCCACAGCGGCCTGAGCTTTCGGAGGATATCATCCACACTGTGGAGACAGAGATCAAGTACGCGGGGTATATTACCCGGCAGCAGGCCCAGGCGAAAAAACAGCAGAAGATGGAAGAAAAGCCACTGCCGATGGATTTGGATTATACAAGGATTAAAGGACTGCGCCTGGAGGCTATGCAGAAGCTCCAAGCGGCAAAGCCGGCGTCTTTGGGACAGGCTTCCAGAATCTCCGGAGTGAGTCCGGCAGATATTTCTGTTTTGGTGATTTATTTATCTTTGAAGGAATAAAAAACAGGCCAATCGGCCTGTTTTTTTATATCACTTCCATCAACCAAACACAACTTCTCTGCCGCTGTCGGAGGAATCATAAATTCCCTGCATAATTTTCGAAGTCTTAATAGCGTAATCGATATGGGAACGCTCCTTTTCTCCGGTGCGCACACACCGCAGGAAAGCGTCGATCTCCCGCTGGAACATGCTGGCCTCAGGTACTTCCACATCTTCTGTAAAGAGTTCTCCATCCCGTGTGCCGTATACCTTATAATTCCCGCAGTACTGCAGGCGAATCCCCGCCTTGGTACCGATAAAATCCAGATACTGCTCCTCTTCTTCAATATTCTGCGCCCAAGCGCCCTCCAGGGTAATCACCGGGCCGGTGGTCCGGATAAAGGCGGATACAGAGTCGTCCACATCGTATGTACCGTTTACGTCTCGCGTCTCTTCGCTCCACATGCTCCGGTAAACATAGTCCTTAATATCCTTACCCAGCTTGGAATAGGCTGCACCGGATACAGAGATCGGATCCGGATCGCCCACGCAGTACAGTACCTGATCCAGCCGGTGTACGCCCCAGTCGATGAGCACGCCTCCGCCGGATACAGCCTTTGTGGTAAAGGCGCCGCCGATACCGGGGATGCTTCTGTGGGCCCGAAAGTTAATGAATACGTGATAGACTTCTCCCAGCTCTCCGTCCAAAATTTTCTGGCGCACCTGATTTACCGCTTCGTGGAAGCGGCACACCACGCCGATGTTCAGCACCTTGCCGGTCTCCCTTTGCACCTTCTGCATCTCCAATGCCTCGCTGTAAATACGTGCAGCAGGCTTTTCACAGAGGACGTGTTTTCCGGCCCGCATAGCGTCTATGGAAATTACGCTGTGCATTAAGTTTGGAGTACATACGGAAACTGCTTCAACCTCCGGATCCTGTAGCGCGATTTTGTAGTCTGTAATGGCGGCGCCGCAGCCGTATTCGTCTACACATGACTGGGCCTTTTCCGGAATTATATCGCAAAAGTATTTAATTTCAGCGTCCTGTGCCTCCATGTAACAGGGAATATGCGCTGACCGCGCGATACAGCCGCATCCGATTACGGCAACTTTGATTTTCGACATAAATGCCTCCCTCCGCAAAAGCGGATTTTCAATACGTGCCCGGCACGTTTATTTTATAGCTATTTTACCGTGTTGTTATCCCGTTTGCAAGGGGATTCATGGAAAATCATACAAATTTTTAAATTTTTTAAAACCGTTTTGCCCTGCTATTGAGTTTTATAAAAAGGTATGCTATCATATAAATTGAGAAGGATTTCTGCTTGGAAAGGAGTGCTTCCCGTGGAACAACATACGAATGGAGAAGAGAGAGAAGCTTCAGGCTCCCTGAAAGACCTGGATACCGCTGCCCTCCAAGCCCGTATGGAGAAAGCACAGAGGGATCCTTTTGATAGGGAAAATGATCCTGGGGCCAGCGGCGCAGCAGTGCCGCTGCCGGAAAAGGGCGAACTGGTACGCCGCGCTGTAAGGCGGCAGCTTTGGCTGATTGTCGTATGTGTTTTGCTTGTAGTAGCAGGAGCAGCCGCGTTATTTTTGCGATTTGGAAGTTTGTTTTCCGGTAAAAGAGCCACAGACGAAACCATAGCGCTTACCAGTAAAGAGGCCCCCTGGCTGTGGTTTTCCGATGGAATGCTTTCCTATAATGCAGACTATACAGGAGATGTACCTGAATCCATTACCATTCCCGATACCTTTGACGGCAAAACAGTGGAGGGAATTGCAGACGAGGGATTTGTCCATATGGAAAAGATCACGCAGCTGACAGTGGGCAGGAAGGTGTCCCGGGTAGGTGTGCGCGCCTTTGAGGGGTGCACCAGCCTTGTCCAGATAGACTTAGGGGGCGTGGAGGAAATATCCTACGGCGCGTTTGACGGGTGTGCGTCTCTTACAGAGGTTGTAGCAGGGGAAATTACCCAAATCGGCGCCTATGCGTTTCAGGATTGCAGGCTGCTGGCCGCTTTTCCTTTGGGAGAAGGGGTCATATCTATCGGCGCCTGCGCCT
This sequence comes from uncultured Clostridia bacterium, assembly GCA_947627475.1. Taxonomy (GTDB): domain Bacteria; phylum Bacillota; class Clostridia; order Oscillospirales; family CAG-272; genus Avispirillum. Next base: position 50,215 of record CANQWE010000002.1, on the reverse strand, counting down.
TCCAAAATTGTGGGGATTTGCAGATTTCTCTGGTCCTGTCTGCTGACGCGTCCAAGATCGGACAAAACGCCTTTGAAAATTGTGCCGCTCTTACGCAGATCGTCATTCCCGATGCGGATTCTATTGGTGCGGGTGCGTTTCAGGGATGCAGTTCCGTCACCCTGGCGGAAATCAACTGCCTCAATATAGGAGACCGTGCCCTTGCCGGGTGCAGTGCTCTGGAGCGAGCAGCCTTCGGGGGCAAAACCCTTACCCTTGGAAAAGAGCTGTTCGCCGGCTGTACGTCTTTGACAGAGGTGACCTATGAAAACGAGAATACTGCCCTATCGGAAGGTGCCTTTTTGGACTGTATTTCTCTGCAAACGCCGCCTCTGCCGGCAGGCATATCGGCAATTCCCCCGCACCTGTTTGCCGGATGCACTGCTCTGAGGGACTCTGGTATCAGTAGTCAGATTTTGCATATTGGAGACGGGGCCTATGAAGGCTGTAGCGCGCTGACCCAGGCGCATATATCCAATAATACAGAGACTCTTGGGCAGGGGGTATTTGCTGACTGCAGCGGACTTTTAGAATATACCCTTCCAGCCGACGCCGTAAGGATACCTGCCCGCTTTTTCAGCGGCTGCACAGGGTTGCAAAGTGCTTCCATTCCGGAAGGGATACAGTCCGTGGAGGAAGGCGCGTTTGAAAATTGCACGGGACTTTTGCAGGCAAATATTCCATATGGAATCCAATCTCTTGGAGACAGGGCATTTTCGGGCTGTACCGCGCTTCAGAAGATTACGCTGCCGGCCTCCCTGCAGTCTATTGGAGAAAACGCTTTCCAGAGCTGCAGCGCTGTGCAGTATTTAGACATTCCCAAAAGCGTTACCTTTATAGGAGACGGGGCCTTTGCGGGTATGGAAAAGCTCCAGTCTCTGGGACTATTTGCGTCTGCCCAGGTGACTGGGGGAATGTTTGCCGGCTGCAGCGCTTTGGCGGATATCCGGACTTCCGGATATGATTCCCTGTATTCGGTGGTGGACGGTGTACTGTTTTCTGCGGACGGGGAAACGCTGATTCTGTATCCAGGGGGACTGGGAAATCAAAACTATACGGTGCCTGCAAGGGTGAAAAAAATCGAAGCTGGCGCCTTTCGCGGGGCCGGACTGAAAAGTATGCGTACCGCATCCACCCCCCTGATCGGTTTGTATGCTTTTGCTGATTGTACGGCTTTGCAGTCTGTGACCCTTGGAGAAGGGCTTACAGAGCTGGGGTATGGCGCTTTTTCGGGCTGCACTGCACTGGAAAAGGTGCAGCTGCCCCACACGCTCACCGCTATCGACAGCAAGGTTTTTGCAGGATGTACCAGCCTTGCGCGGCTGACCCTTCCGGTAGAAATTACCCGGATTACCGCTGACTCTTTTGAAAAGACCACTACCCTTTGCGTGGAGGAGAATGCGCCGATTTTGGAGACGTTAGAGCGGCTGGAGCTTCCTTTTACAGCAGTGCAAAAGAAATCGTAACCGCGCGCACCCGCGCCGGAAAAATATGTATGGTTTTTTCCGGCGTGGTTAATATATATATAATATTTATTTTAGGAGGACAAAGCGCATGAAAAAATTTCTTTCAGTATTTTTTGCTGTGCTGCTTACCGCTACTTTGTTTGCAGGATGCAGCGACAAAAATGGGGATGGCAAGGACACCTCTGCAGAAAATGACACTGCAAAGACGACAGAGAACGCAGCCGGAGATAGCGGCGCGTACAAGTTGGGTATGGGTGTTCAGGTAGATACCGCGAAATCCAAGGATGGAACAGCCCAGGTAGAAGCAACCTTCGCCGCTGTGATCACAGACGAGAGCGGTAAAATTGTGGATTGCTATATCGATGCGGCGCAGAATAAAATGTCTGTAGCAGACGGGGTAGCCGAAAAGGGACAAGCCTACCAGACCAAGCAGGAGCTGGGCGCCGATTATAATATGAAGGACGCTTCTGGTATCGGTAAGGAATGGAACGAACAGGCGGACTTTTTTGCCGGCTATGTAAAGGGAATGACCGGCGACGAGGTTTCTGCCATTAAAACAGAGGCAAATGACGCAGGCGCGCAGGTGGCTGCCGATGAAGATCTGTATGCCGGCTGTACTGTAGGGGTAACAGAAATGATTCAGGCAGTAGCAAAGGCCTGCAAAGACGACCAGGCATATGCCTTCCAGTCTACCAGCAATCCAACCCTGCGGTTTGCAGCTGTAACGGAAGACGCTTCTTCCAAGGACGCTTCCGACGAAGCAGACGGACTGGCTGCCATGTACACAACCTTTACCGCTGTTGTAGAGAATGATGGCAGAGTTTTGGCTTGCTGTGTGGATGAAATCGAACCCAAAATCGCTTTCGGTGCAGACGGCGCTATCGGCGAAATGCAATTCGACGGTTCCAAGCGGGAATTGAAAGAAGAATACGGTATGAAGGACATGTCCGGTATCGGCAAGGAGTGGTATGAGCAGGAAAAGGCTTTTGCGGACTTTGTTGCCGGTAAAACCCCGGATGAAGTTACAGGGATCGAAACCCAGCAAAACGACAGCGGAAACATGGTTGCAAAGGATACAGACCTTTACGCAGGCTGTACTGTAGGAATTGACCAGTGGATCGCTGTAATAGAAAAGGCGCTGGAAAAATAACCGGCTTATGGAGCTCCTGCAGCTGCAGGAGCTCTGTATTTTTCATAGGACGAGGAAAGACATTACCATGCAAATAAGAAAATACATGGCCCAGCTTGCCGCTCTGATCCTTCTGCTGCCTGTTTTCGGTGGATGCAGCCGCCCTGCCCAGGAGGACGCTGTGTTGAATCGCTATTCCCGCACTTCCTTTGATTTGTTTGATACGGTAACGGTGATCACCGGCTTTGATACGTCGGAGCAGGCATTTGAAACAAAGGCGGACTGGCTGCTGCAGCTGCTGGAGGAGTATCACCAGCTATATGATATTTATCATGATTATGATGGGATTAACAATTTAAAAACGGTAAATGATCACGCGGGCCTGGAGCCTGTAGCGGTGGACGCCCGTATTATAGATATGCTGGAGTACAGCCGGGAGATGTACACCCTCACCCAGGGAATGACCAACATAGCCATGGGCAGCGTGCTTTCCATATGGCATACATATAGGGAAGCGGGTATAGAGGATCCGGAGCATGCGTCGCTGCCGGACCGGGCTGAGCTGGAAGCTGCAGCACAGCATATGGATATAGATTCTGTTGTAATTGACCGGGACGGGGGAACCGTGTATTTGCCGGATCCCCAGATGCAGCTGGACGTAGGTTCCATTGCCAAAGGATATGCTACAGAAATGGCTGCTGCAGCTGCCCGGGAAATGGGGTGGGACCATTTGGCGTTCAGCGTGGGAGGCAATGTGCGCACCATTGGCACAAAAGGGGATGGCACTCCCTGGACCGCAGGTATTCAAAATCCGGATCTTGAGGCGCAGGACGCCACCTTCTGTCGGGTTGCACTAACGGATTTATCCCTGGTGACCAGCGGATCGTATCAGCGGTATTATATGGTGGATGGCGTACGGTATCACCATATTATCCATCCGCAGACGCTGCAGCCGGAAAATTCTTTTGTTTCTGTCTCTATCCTGTGCAGCCATGCAGGTATGGCAGATGCCCTGTCTACGGCGGTATTCAATATGCCCTATGACCAGGGCAGGGCGCTGATCGAGAGTCTGGACGGTGTGGAGGCAGCCTGGATTGACGAATCCGGAGAAGCCTGCTATACAGAAGGATTTGCGCAGCTTCTGATAGAGGATGAGCGGTAAATGTTGTATGACCAACCCTTTCGTCCCGGCCTGCCGGGACACCCCCCTACAGCATAGGGGGGCTTAACGCATTAGTTCCATTGTAATGTTTACAAGGAGGAGGGCAACGAGCGTAGCAAGAGCTACTTAAAAAAGCTGCTGGTTTAATGCTGGGTGGTTGTAAAACAACAGTAAAAATTGAAAAAGGTTGAAAAAATGTGCTTTCAAGGGGCGGCGTGACTGAAGTTACGCCGTTTCCTCTTTCACCAGTTTTTCCAGAGGGATAATATCTCCCCCAAAAAATCTTGTATTAAAACCCCATAAAAGGAAATAACCTACAATGAATCTGTTTTCTTTGGGGGGGCGTTAAAGAGGAGACAGCGTAGTTGAAAGAAACATTATTATCTGTAGCCACTTGGTTCAACTGTTAAAATAAAGATTCTGTAAAACATATTGTTCGAGGAACTACTAAAAAGCCTCCCCAGTGCTGCAGGTCGCAGAACGACCTGCCAGGGGGTGGTGGCGACCCTGCCGCCGGTGGGGGTATTCTGTTATTTCTAAAATAAAAGCCTCCCTTGTGTAAAGGGAGGTGGATTTTGCGCAGCAAAACTCGGAGAGATTGTAAGTATGTCCTTTCCTTTTTCTACAATCCTATAGTATAGCAATCCCTCAGTCAGTTAATGCTGACTGCCCCTTGTGGGCGGTTCCTTGGAAACCGCCCACAAGGGGCCTTTTCTATTAAATGCTATTTGTCCTCTTTCGAGGATTCATTTTTATAATGATCCAATGCATACTTACAACATTGCAAAACAAGTAGGATCGTTTTCACAAAAAATCCTGCGCTTTGGCTCTTTGCAATATGGTACAGGAGAAGCCTTTACCCTCGCCTTCGGTCATAGTTTTCGCCCCTGTACAATACTTTCCAGAAAGTCGCTGTACAGGAAAATATGATGGCTGCATTTCCGGTAAATTTGGGCGGAAATTTTCCGCGCCAGCATTTTGTACCGGTTTATACTGTCAGATTTGCGCTTGCGTGCGTTCAATTTCTGGTAACGGGTAGCTTTTTCACGCATAGCAGATAGAGCAAAACTAATGTTCTATCCCTGTTCTATAGGCAACTATGCTGTTGCCAAATAAATCTCTGATGATAGACAAATACAATGTTCCCCGTGCTGTTTTGATACAAAAATATCTGTACCCCACTTTTGGTTTGGTCTGCGTCCTTCAAATCTCTGTTCAGTAATTTAGGATAATGTTGCAGATATTCTCCATAATTGTCCTATTGCTTTCTTCTGACTGGTGACAAAAATTGTATTTCTACCGTATTTCTGCATAACACGAAGCATTTTTTGCTATTCTGATGTATGCCGTTACGCTCTAACCATATATGTACTCTGCGGTATCTGTAGGTCTTTCCGCACTTTTTAGGCATTCCTGTATCTTTTTCGTCAACGGCAAATCTTTTGCAGGTGGATCCATTTGCTTGCCAAAGTCATAATATTCGCTTGTTGATACCAAGAACAATCTGCACATTTTTCTTACCCATATTTGTTTCTATGACAACAGATCACTATTATTTTATGTTTGATCTTACTTCTTTTTGGTAAGCAAGCGAAAATCCCGCATCAGTGCATTTTCCTTTTTAATAATTTTATCTTTTCTTCTTTGTGAGCAAGGATCTATTTCGCTCGGCTGCCTTATTTTGTTCCGATACAACATAGTTTTTGGACGGTCTGCCTTTGCGTTTTAACGCTATTTCTGCTTAGCTTACGCTGATTGGCATTGTGACGCGGAATGAAATTGTGCTGTTGCTTATATATAAACCCTAATTGTTCATCCATTGGACGTAATATTATGCTTTCTATTCTAATATTTCTTTTTCATATTCCATGATAGGTTTGTAACTTTTGGGCATAAAAATCCCTCCTAACGAGGAAGTCCATCGTCGCACTTAACAGGATTATAAGGGAGCAGGGCTATCTTTGAGTATATAGAATCATAGTATAACCGAAAAAATTCACAGTGCCATTGATTATATGACTCCGCAGCAAAACGTGGATGAAATTTAAAAAGTGGCACAAACTTCCAGCCTTTTTATCCAAAGTATTGACATAGGTCTAACCTCGACTCCGATGGCCTGGCTTTTCATTTCTGTAATCTGTTGGCGGTGCGTTTGTTCATTGTGTTTTCCTCCATTTTCGGTGTTTCCTCTTTAGGTACCTGAAAAAGCACGCTCTGTCAACCATACGGTTGACAGGGCGTGCTACCTTACTTTTGAAAGCTTTGATATAGGACGTTATTATTTTGTCTTTCTTTTCCAAACTCTGCTGCCAAGAAGCAACACCAAAGACGAAATACCAGCCAAGAGCGCCGCTAACATACCCGTCCGGCTTTCCCCGGTCTGCGGATTGGAAATGTCATTATGATCTTTGCCATCCACATTGCTGTCACCCGATGGCTTGACCTGATTATCGCCTGCTCCATCCTCTTTGCCTTGATCGTTTCCAGAGTTGTTGTCCTGGTTGTTTCCAGAGTTGCTGTCCTGGTTATTTCCAGTGTTGCTGTCCTGGTTATTTCCAGTGTTGTTTCCACCAGATACATCTGACAGTTTAACTAAGCCGTTCATTGCCTCATTCAGGCTGTCGGCGGCTTCGTCCACTTTCTCCTGATCATTTATGCTCAGGGTAACGTCAGCATAAACGGCATTGGCCTTTAACAGAGCCGACTTCAGCACGGCAACGCTTTCCTGGGTATAGCTGGTCAGATCCAAACCTTCCGCTTTTTGGATCAGGCTTTCAAGAATGGCTTTGTCCGCCTTGTACAACTGAAGATGGATAGAATTCAGCAGCTCCTCTGTGGCGAAGGACACCTCGTCTTCCATGGCATCCCCATCATCCATAACAGTTTTTGCCTGGGCCAAAGAATCTACCAGCTTCTGCCAGTTTCTCTTTACATATTTATCTTCCTGAGCAACCATGCTCTCTGCCTTCTCAATCAGCAAACCCAGAGTTGCTTTATCTGGCTGGTACAGCCCCAAACCCCAGATACCTTCCAGCAGAGTATCCCATGCAGAAGACAATTCCTCTTGGGTTGCGCTCGGGTTCTCCAACGCGGCCTTCGCCTGCTCTTTGGCCTTTTCAAAGAACACCTTAGCACTGTCGGTCACCCCATCAGAACTCAAATTCTGCGCAAACTTGTAGGTTTTCTGCAACAGACCACGGACATTTTCTACATCCTTGCCAGGTACGACCTGAACAAATGCTTCCGCCTTGATAGTGGTTCCGGTTACCGTACCTTCCACCTTGAAAATACCAGGTTCGGCAACCATATCCTCTGTGACTTCATCCCAATCGACAGCCACAGATTTAATTGAGCCATTATCATATGTAGCCTCCACCGTTTCCGGCATCTGCGGCTGCTTTCCCTCTTCTGTCTTCACAAAAGCCGTGGTGAAAGATATAATTTCAGCAGGAGTTTCTTCAACTTTTCCTTTAGTCAGGAAGACGGTTTCCACATCCTGCGTGCCATCTTCTGCCGTCACCGTAATTTTTACAGCTGCAGCCGTATCCAGTTCATCATCCACTGCATCAATAACTTCGGTGCGGACGGCGGCTTCATCCGAAACCTCCACATTCAGTTTGTCGACCGAGAAAACATCCTCCACCGTAATTACCATGTTATCACCAACGGTTTCGATAACCTGTCCGCCAGCGTAGGTAATTTTCTTGATGTCAGTGGCATTGGATTTTTCCCCATCGCTGATCCAGATAGGATTTGAGAAAGCAAAGCCAAGTCCCTGTCCTTCTCCATTTCCTCCGTTACCGGTGGTTCCCTGTTCACTGGTTACCTCAACGCGGTAAAATTCTCCCGCCTTAACGGGCAGAGACAGTGTGGTCTTGAACTCGCTGAGCCCCTGACCCTTCAGGTCTTTATTGAAGACAACTTCTGCTTCGCCCTTTTCTGCACTGCCGGTAATAGTGTTTTTAATGAGTTTGACGTTCACCAGATCATAGTTCTGGTCGAAAGCGGTGATGTTGAAATCGACATTTCCGCTTTCCTTGATGGTAAGCGTTTCACCCATGCCCACGCCTTCAATATCATAGCGGAGTTCTGGACCATTGGAGCCGTAGAAGCTACCATTTGCCAAAATATCTTGGATGTTATCATATGAAAGGTTATCCATTTCGGTCTTGATATACGGATCCCCCATCTTCGTAGAGTTGTGACCGTCCGAGTTGGCGATTCCAAAGTATTTCTGTTCACCGCGGCGGTTGACATTATCCCAGTAATCAAAGGCAAATGTATTGATGTTCTTGTCCGGATCGATGGCGTGATTGAAACCGTTCCAGACTTCGATACCTGTGTACTCACGGATGCCATAAGGATCGGAAAATTCTAGCCCCGGATAGTTGGGGTGCGCCACATAGAGAACGCCGCCATTGCTATTTACCTGATCAATTGTGTCCTGCCAAGTCCAAACTTTACCATTGACTTCCTTCCCAATTCGATACTCCGGGATAAAGGAACCAACACCGTAAGCTAAGGCATGTCCTTTATTGGAAGAAGTAATTTCTGTACCGGTGATGTTGACAAAGTTACCGGTGAGACGGTTAGTTTCTGTCACCGTATCATTGTACTGGCTAATCTTGTTGTGGTCGGTGCTGTACAGCCAGTTAAGCAGCTTATCCTCATAAGCAGAGTCTACATTTTCACGGATGGTTCCCTTTCCATCACTATAGATGGAGTGGGTATGGTTGTCACCGGCATAGTACCCCTGTCCGGAGATTGACAACGCCTCTGAGAAAGTCATTGCTACGTCATCTGCTGTCCTTACCTCCGATTTTAGCAACCCACGACCGCCTTCCAGCGCCAGAACAGAGAATTCCACGGTTTCGGTTCCGCCAGCCGGAATTTCTGGAATAGTGATTTCCGATTCACCGACACAGTACATCTGATAAGGAAGCTTCAATGATGCCGTCACATTCCGGATCGGTTTCTCGGCTGAATTTTCCACTGTGACCTTGACCGGGAAAACATCTCCCTTCTGTACCTTGCCATCATACACATCCATACGGGTTTCCATGCCGTATTTATAGGCGTTATAGTAGGCAGTCATGGCCTCCGGCTGCTGGGTATAGCCTTCGGTATCCAGAACGATGAGCTGCCGGCTATATGTGAAGGTTTCGTCTGCTGCCAGCTTTACCGGAGCATAACCCATCAGCCAGTTGGTACTGCCGAATACCCGGAAATCAAAATCATCTTCGTACAGGAACGAATAAACCTCCTGATCACTAGTGGCATACTGTGCAAACCACGGCTGGACCGGTTTCTCATCGATCGGCGAATTAAAAGGTGCCGTTACATCGCCAACCCCAGGCGCATAGGACTTTTGTGCGTTCCCATCCACATCAAAAATGTCGCCGACATATACCTGCAGCTCCTGACCGCTGGTATTGCGAATGGTGGTTTCCAACTCAGCATAGGGCTTACCGCTCTCTAAGGTGATGATCTGCTCGATTTCGCCATCCTTGCTTTCAGGGGCGTTTGCCAGATCATGATGGTAGACACCGGTGGCTTTCAGAACAATTTTACTTTTAGACTGGGATACTACTTCCAGATTATCAAACCTGGTATCCAACTGTTGCCAGGAATCGCCAGGTACTACGTTGTCCTGCGTTTCCTGATGCGGCTTAACATCTGAAATCCAACTGGTAAATATAAAGTCCATGACGTCCGATTTACCGTTAGCGGCGATGTCTAAAATACGACCCGCAGAGGAATCTTTCAGTTGACCGTCCTTTGTGATCTTCGCAACCAGCATGGTAAAGGCTTCATTTTCCAGCGTATAGTCTCCGGGTTTACCTTCCACTATTCCGCCAAAGGATTGCATGCTGGTAGTGTCCAGAATGCGGGTTCCTTTTATGGATTCTAAAATAATATCCGCACGGGGATTTTCCTGGTTATTCAGATCCACTGAATGCGAACTCTGCTCATACCCGGGTATAGAAGCGGTCAGAGTATACGGCCCCTTCTCTACGCGAAGGGAATAGTTGCCATTCACATCCGTGACGGTCGTCCCTGCACTTTCCCCTGCATGTTCGCCCACTGCATACTGGCAAGTAATATCCACATTTTTCACGGGATTACCGTACCGGTCGGTAACAGAGCCGTTGATCGTACCGTAATTGGAAATATCAATTTCGCCGCTGACAACCTTAGCCCAGAAAGCGGCTTCGGCATACGGCTCGCTCACTCCACCCGGCTGGTGCGGCAAGTGGTAAAATGTCAGCGTTTTGCTCTCGCCAGCTTTCAAGGAGGCGTCATACCAGATCCCGAAAATGTATCCGTCATTCAGCAGCCCGCTGGGAACTGTATCTGCTTCATCCCACAGGATTGCATGGGCGGTGTTTCCGGTATATTTGCTGGCAGAACCTTCAAAGATGTAGTTCCCCGTCCACTCGTGGTTTGTTAGAACCGTATAGATATTGCCCATGGTCCAGCCCACACCCGGTACGTAAGTGTTTTGTTCACCGCTTTCATCCGGATCAATCTGATATTCAAAATATCCATTGTAATCCTCTGAACCATTGTTGGTCAGTTTCACCTGCATCTGAATAAGGGGCGTATTCTCCACAATAGAATAGGTAACTTCGCCTTGAATATTCGGTGTGGCTTCCGAAACACCTTTTCCGACTATGGTGTTCCCCTTGACCTCTAACTCATTCAGGTCCAATACACCTTTGCCCATATCCCAAGATCCGCTCATCTTTGAAGCCAGAAAAAACTGTGTCCAGTCCAGGTTTTCACGCTTGGCTTCCTGTGTCACAGCATCCATAATCGCGCCGTTAGACATAGGACCCTGTTGGTCATTGGCCGCCTTTGTCGGACCAATTAAGGTTTTGACGTACTGATTTTCCAAATAATAGTAGTCCTGCCCAGTAACATAGTCACGACCTTTGCTTCCGTAGGTAAAGCCCGGATCCACATTGCTTTTTCCCGCGACAGCTTTGCTGGGGACTTCCGAGCCTCCTGCTGCGCTTAGAGGTACGGCAAGCGTCAACAGTTGGACTGCTGCCAGACATGCAGCCAGTGCTTTCCCGCCTACTTTTTTGGATTTTAATTTCATTTACATATCCTCCTTTATATTAGTACGGCTTTATTTTAGTAGATTGTTCAAATAGCAACTATCTAATTTAAGTAAAACGTAAGTTAAATTTATGAAAAATCACTTCCAATGCAAATGGAAATATGCTATTCTTTACTACAGGTAGAAATATGAGATACTGAAAGGATGAAATGATAAATATGAAACACATGTATATAAGGTTTCTTGCTGTAGCTTTTTCCGTTGCTTTCTGGATCGTAGCCGCTTGCGGCTGCGGCAATAACGTGTCTGTCCAGGATGGTCACAGCTCCGAGTCTCAGGCCCTGGATCCAGTAAGTGTTGGCATCTATGCGTCTTTCCCTACCCTGCCGGTTCGGGAGTATCCAAAGCATATAAGTACCGGATATTCCTGTGAAGTAAAGGAATATTCTAAATCCACGCAGCCCATTGAGGCGCTGACAGCCGGGGAGGTGGACGTCTGTGTGTCGGCATTGCCGTCTGTACTGCAGGCGCAGCTAGATGGACATAAAGTAAAAATTCTGTGCAATTTTTATCAAAAGGGTTCCGCCGTTGTGACGGCAACGGAACAGAACATAACCTCCATTGAAAAACTGGCTGGAAAAGTCGTTGGATATACCGATGGTTCCATGGAATACGCACAGCTGCGAGCAGATCTGTATAACCGAAAAATAGACGCCGGCTCTATTACTTGGAAGGAAATGGAGCCATCAGAGCTGAACGAGGCGCTGCAGTCCGGAACCATTGACGCTTACTGCGGCGATGCGGCGCTGGCCGGTACTGCTTTTATGGAGGGATACGGAAAAATCCTGAGCTATCCCTATGCCAGCGATCTGGGCTATGGAAATCTTGTTCTCGTCACAACGGAAGATAAAATCAACGAAAAAAGGGACTGGATTCAGGAAATTGTCAATGCCAACTATCAGGTTATGGAAATGGTAACTCCTTTGGATGATTTCGGTCTGTCCTCGGCGAAGGAATTTGGACTTGATGCGGCGGGAATCCAACAGGAACGGGATAACTATCAGTGGGTCTGGGATATTGAAGAAGAATATGTCATGTTTACCCGTAATCTCTGCAATTATTTCTTTCAGATGGGAATCTTCCAAACCATGCCGGATATGAATACACTATTCGACTTTACTTTCCTAGAAAATCGTAGTCAGGAATTTGTTCGATAAACTTTATGTGATATAGCAGAATACTATCGGGAGGCGAGGTTTTCGTTTCATATAAATAGCTTCTGGTTTCCTTGTATTCCTCTGTCCACCATGACTGATTCTTATTTCTGCCGGAATGAGGCGAGTAAGCGTAGGAAAAGGAGCTCTCTTTCAAAAAATTTTGGGGAATGTTTTTAAACCCTCTATACAGTTTTACAAATGCCATCAAGTGTGAGATTTCAAGGCACACAGATCAAACCAAAGATGGGTTACAGATATTTATAAATCAAAACAGTACAGGGAACATTGTCTTTGTCTATCGTCAGAAATTTATTCGACAACAGCATAGTTGCCTGCAGAACAGGGACAGAACATCAGCCTTGTTCTATCTGCTATGCGTGCTGCAAAAGAAAAAGCCCCCGTCCCTGTAGAGCCGCAGCTCTACAGGGACGGGGGCTTTCAGTATACATCCCAAGTATATTTTAAGCCGACACCATCTTACGGCATAACGCCCTCAATGTCATGGGTACCCTTTTGACAACGCTTTAGCTGAATATTTTTTTCCATTCTTAAAACAGAGTGCATTAACGTACCAAGCTATAAACTTATGATTAAGCACGCATACTCATAAATGAGAATACTTCTACTTTTCAATCATCAACCTATCCGGTTAAAAGCAAAACTGACTGCCCTTGAAAAGAGAAGTCAGTATGCTGCTTAATATTTAATTCTTTCTACCATAAGGTGCTTTTTTTGTACAGCCCGTACATTTGGACCTGTACACTTATCGCCAATTGTTCTTTCATTGCGGTATTTTATTGAAGCTATTGAATTTTGTAATTTAGGGAATGTTTTCCACAACTTTTTCAGTAATTAAATTACATTGTGGCCTTCCAAAAGTTTTTCAATCTCTGTCCCTTCGATTTTTTTCAAAACTTCCTTTAGAGCAACCCGTTCTTTGAGCCCAAGCTCCATATTCGTAATTTTCTTTCCATCTCTTAACGCTACGGTGGCGTTCAGCAAATCACGGATATTAAATAACTGCCCCCACCTCCGGCACTTCACGATCCACATTTAGCAGCGTGTAGACTGCCTCCATAGCGGTACGAATGGAATATTCCGTGGTAAAAACCGTATCTCTGGGTGTTTCTGCGAAATTACCGATAAAGGCAAAGTTCACCGAACCGTCAGGTACGATATCAGGTCTGTCACCAGATTCGCGGGGCTGGAAATATGCGCTGGCAAAAGGCATCATGACCGGAACTGTATTGGCGCTGTTTCTTGCCAACTCCTCAATCTGATCCTCGGGAACACCCAGGTCATAAAGCCATTCTTCACAGATTTCCATACCGGTGCAGTCGCGCATGGCCTTTCTCACAAAGTCGCCGGGACGGTCAGAGACCATTCCGTAAGCCATACCAATACCTGCCCCTTGGGCTGGTTACGGTATTTAGGATGACGATTGTTTGTCCAGCTGAGAAGCCAACTGGAATCCTTGACCGTAACAATACCGCCTGTGACTACCTTTCCGGACAGAGGATCGCGCTTGCAGATATTCCGAATATAGGGCAGAATTCTCTCGTCAAGGGTATTGACTGCGGCGCTGACCCAGTTGCTGTCCTCCGGATCGGTACAGAACTTATCGGGACGGCCAAAGGAAGGATCCTGAGCTGCGATTTTTCGCCAAAGGCTGAAGGAGCCGCCTTCGTGGATGGTTCCGTCCATACCGGTGGCTTTGGTCTGGCTGCCGTAGGTGGAGTTTTCCACATTGCTGCCGTTGGTGTAGAACACCAGATCGTTTTCGGTCAGACCGATATTCTCGGCCTGGCCTTCGTGCTCCACTACAATGGTCTTTGCTTGTTTTTGGCCGTCGTGAATGTTAAATAGCACGTTCATCACCCGGGCGCCATAGTGGAATTGCACGCCGTGCCCCTCCAAATATTTCACCATGGGAAGTACCATGGACTCGTACTGGTTGTATTTCGTAAAACGCAGCGCGGTGAAGTCCGGCAATCCTTCGATATGGTGGATGTAGCGCTGCATATACCGCTTCATTTCAGAGCACTCTGGTCGTCCTTAAAACCAAACATGGTGCGCCAATACATCCAGAAGTTGGTGTTAAAAACCTCATCGTCAAACAGTTCTGTCATTTTCACATTGGCCAGCTGCTCATCCGGAGTCATGAACAACTTCATAATTTCCATACTGCCTTTGTCCGAAAGGCCAAATTTATTGCCGGTCTGTGCGCCTTCGCCTCGGTTTTGGGTCGCCCGGCACAGAGAATTGTTGGGGTCTTTCTTATTCAGCCAATAGTATTCGTCCAAAACGCTGACGCCATCGGTTTCGATGGATGGAATGGAACGAAACAGGTCCCACAAACACTCGAAGTGATTGTCCATTTCCCGTCCGCCGTGCATCACATAACCAACACTGGTCATCTAATCGCCATCCAAAGCGCCGCCGGGATGAGAATCACGTTCCAGCACATGAATATGGCTTCCGGGCATCCGAACGTCTCTGACGAGGAAACAAGCCGCCGCCAGGGATGCCAGGCGCTGCCGATCAAATACGCTGATTTGTGCTCAATACCTTCCGGATTTTCAGGGCGTGCAAATGCTTCATAGTTACCGCTTGATTAATACATAATGAATCCCTACATAGAATTTGCTTTGGGTTTATGTAATTATAGCGGCCTTCAAAAACTTCCAAAATCAGCAGAAATGCCGTTATGATAAAACTCATATCACAACGGCATTTCTGCTTGGGAATTTATCAAATTGTCGAATTTGTTTAGTTTTTTCCAGCGCGGTACGCTTTTAGTGCCCGGGAAAATTTCCCCTGCATTAGTAACGAAAGATGATCGACAATCTCTTTCGGATCTTCCTTCATATCCCCTCGAATCCAGACTAACATCAGCCCCACAAAGACATACTTATAAAAGTGGGCGATGAAGAATTTATCTCCCTCGCTTAGCGGTTCATCGGCGGCTTCCTCGTTTATAATATTCAGAAGCAGCCCGTAGGTGACCTTGTATAAGTAAAGCTCTACTTGTTCCCGGCTGACGGAACGGTACACATTCATGATAAAGGGCTTATTTTCTTTGACTACCTCAAATATCTGCAAAAGTCCTTGCTGCCAAGTGTCATAGGTATTATTCCCGGCCGACGCTTTGGCCGCATCCTCAGCACAAGGACCACTCCACTAAGTCGTAGATATCTTTGAAGTGGTAATAGAATGTCATGCGGTTGATACCACAGTCCTTTGCAATATTGTTAATGGTGATTTTATCTAGCGGCTTCTGAAGAAGCATATTTTTAAGGGATGCCTCCAAAGCTCGTTTTGTGATTTGTGACATAAGAAGCCTCCTTTCAATTTCTTATTACACATCGTGCCGTAATCAATATTTATTGACGGATAGATTGATTATATTAGAAAAGTGTGAATAAATCTATTGTTTTAACAATGGAAAAACAAACGGTGTCCAGCTGAAAAGCCAGGCACCGTTTGTTTTCTTATTGATCGACCCCGTTTACAGATGGCGTAAGTGAGTGATTTTGCAGTATCATTCATTGTTTTACGGACATCCATTTAAACTTCTGCAGGTTTTTTAAAAGCACTTATTCAGCGTCTGCATCCGCAAAGCTCTGGGGATTGTCAGTAGAATAAACCACCGCGCTGTCCGCAAGCTCTGCAGCGTCGCCCTGTTCTTCCGCTTCCTTTTTCTCTTCGATAAGCGCACGCATGGAAAGGCTGATCTTCCGGTTTTCATCATCAATGGCAATGATTTTTGCGTCGACAATATCGCCAACCTTCAGCACCTCTGCCGGAGTTTCGATCTTGTGGTCTGCGATCTGACTGATATGAATCAGTCCGTCCGCACCGGGTACCACTTCCGCAAATGCACCGAAGGGCATCAGGGAAACGATTTTCACGCTGGCAGTATCGCCCACGCTGTATTTCTGATTAAAGATAAACCAGGGATCTGTATCTTCTGTCTTATAACCAAGAGAAATTCTGCCTTTTTCCCGGTCCAACGCTTTTACATACACTTTGATCACTTCCCCCTGGGAAACAACCTCGGAAGGATGCCGAATCCGTCTCCAGGACAGCTCGCTGGTATGTACCATACCGTCCACGCCGCCCAAATCTACGAATGCACCATAGCTGGTCAGGCTTTTTACAGGACCCTCGTAAATCTGTCCAACTTCTACCTGGTTCCAGAAAGCTTCTTCTTTTGCCCGTCTCTCTTCGGCAAGAACAGCGCGGATAGAAGCAAAAGCGCGCTTTCTGTCTTCTTTGATTTCGATGATTTTTACTTTCTGCACGGTGCCTACTAATGCCTGCAGAGCATCGGGACCTGCATTCTTGGGAACGCCGGAAAGGGACGCGGGAATAAATACCCGAACAGAGTTGATGGAAATGATCAGGCCGCCTTTTACGCAGTCTACGATCTTTCCTTCTACTGTTTCACCAGATTCGTATTTTGCAACAATCTCATGCCAGTTTTGTTCAGAATCCACTTTCAGCTTGTCAAGGGTAGCAATGCCCTCAATGTCGCTGATTTTGATAACCTTTGCACGAACCTCATCCCCAATTTTGAACATTTCATCCAATTTTGCGGACGGATCGTCGGTCAGCTTGTCATGTACAATCACGCCGGTCGTTTTTGTACCCAGGTCCAGTGTGATCTCGTTCTGGGACACGGACGTAACGACACCGACGACAATATCTCCCGGATTCAATGTTTTCATGGTCTGCTCGAGCATTTCAGCAAAGTTTTCCATTTGCTCACTCATTGTTTGTTTAACCTCCTGTATTACACTGAACGGCGTCGAAGCGCCGGCAGTAATAGATATGGTGTTACAGCGGGGGGGAATGACCAGATCCCCGATTGAATCTGCATTTTCACAGAGATATGTCTCGTGGCAGCGTTTTTTGCAGATTTCATAAAGCTTGACCGTATTGGAACTGCCCCGGCTTCCAATGACGATAACTGCATCAGAGGAATCGGCAAGCTGCTCGGCTTCTGTCTGCCTTTCTTCCGTAACATTACATATTGTATCAAAAATCAAAGCATTTGTATATACTTTTTTGATAATTTTCAAACATTTTTTCCACTCCGACAAATTTTGCGTGGTCTGAGCGGCAACGCTCACCTGAAAACGCCTGTATTTATCAGCGTCGGGGGAGTACAGCCATTCCTCCAGAAGGGCGGCGTCAGGAAAAACCATCCCCTCGCCCCTACAGCAGCTCATAATTCCCTGGACCTCGGGATGGTCTGCCGCGCCGATCAAAAGAAACAGCTTTTTCGGACCGCTGTATTCTGCGGCGATCCTCCGTACTTTTGTGACATAAGGGCATGTACAGTCCAGTACGGTAAGGTTTTTATGCTCCGCCGCGCAGGTGAGCAGACGAGACAGATTTTCCTGCACTTCGCCGTGGGCGCGAATAATCACGGTTATGTTTTCTCCGATTTGTGCCCGGCGGCAGATCTCATCGATATCCTCTCTGCCAATCTCGCCCATGCCTTTGCGCTGCAGCTGCGTGATATATCCGTCGTTGTGGATCAGCCGTCCCAAGGTGTATATGGCGCCGTTTCCCTGCCGCAGGGCATCCTCCGCCACCTGGGTGGCCCTGCGGACGCCAAAACAAAAGCCCGCATGCTTTGCCACTTGTATGTTCATACGTCTGCGCTCCCGTCCAGGGCACATACCGACCCAAAAATTTTTTCTGTAGCAGCTTTATATTCCTGCATCCCGCCTTTTTCAAAGGCCAAATCCGCATAGGGGATCGGTTTTCCAACCAACAGGTGGGTTTTATGGAAAAAGCGGACCTTGTTTTTCTTTGTTTGGATATATACCGGAACCACGTCGCATTTGGCGTGATAGGCAATCATTCCTACACCGTGCTTTACCGGTGTTGTCTTGGGATCTGCTCCCGGCTGTCTGGTGCCCTGCGGGAAGATCCCGATCAGCTGCCCTTCTTCCAAAAGACGGATCGTTTTTCGGATGGAGGATACATCAGCGCCCCCACGGTCTATCGGATAGGCTCCCAGCGCGGTGATCAACGAACCCAGCACCGGAATTTTGAACAGCTCCTTTTTTGCCATATACCGTACCTGCCGATTCAGCCCTGCAGAAATGATCAGTACATCCAGCATACTGGTGTGATTGGCGCACAAAATGCATCCTTTGTCCTGGGGAAGATTTTCTGCTCCCGTTACTTGGACACGGAAAAGAGCCCGCAGCGGGCGGGCCAATAGATTGTAGATATTTTGATAAAAGGACATAATGCCTCCTGAGGCAGCTTACCGCAGCCTGCGCAGTTTTTCCCCAATAATCTCCAGCGCCTTGGACAGCGTCTGGGCTTCATCCAACTGAGAATTGTCGATAAAAATAGCGTCCTCCGCCGGCACGGCAGGAGCGATTTCTCTGCCGCTGTCCGCTTTGTCCCGCTGCATTACAGCAGCAAGAACCTCTTGCTCTGTTACCTGTTCTCCCTTTGCCAGCAGTTCCAGGTATCTGCGGTGTGCTCGCTTGGCGGGAGAAGCTTCCAAAAAGAGCTTTACATCTGCGTCAGGCATGATCACCGTACCGATATCCCGACCGTCCATGACCACGTTGCCTTCCCCGGCCATTCGCTTTTGGATTTCCAAAAGGAATTTACGAACAGAGGGAATGGCAGAAACGGTGGAGGCATATACCGTGACGTCCGATGTGCGGATCAGTCCGGATACATCCTCGCCATTTAATATGACCCGCTGTCCGTCTTCTGTATAGCGCAGTTCCAGCTGCATTTGGGGGAGTAGAGCAGCAATTTGAGAATTTATGCTGGGATCAGCTCCGGCCCGTTTCGCATATAGACCTACCGCCCGGTACAGCGCGCCTGTGTCTACATATACGAGGCCCAGCTCCCGGGCAATTCTTTTTGCCAGCGTACTTTTCCCGCTGCCGCTGGGACCGTCAATCGCGATTTTAATTTTCTGATTCATATAAACTCCATTTATTTCTTTTTTATAAAATTTTCTGTTTCACTGGCTAATATACTGAACAGCGCCCAGCCCTGCCATCCGCCCGGTAGACCATGCGATCTGCAGATTGTATCCTCCGGTGTACGCATCCAGATCCAGAACCTCGCCGGCGAAAAAAAGTCCTGGTATTTTCTTTGCCATCATCGTTTTGGGATCGATTTCCCGCACGTCTACCCCGCCGCGGGTGACAATGGCCTCGTTCACAGGACGGAAAGCTGTAGGAGTCAGGGTAAAATGCTTGAGCACAGCCAAAAGTCCTGTCCGCATTTCTTTGGTTATCGATCCGGTTTTCATCCGGGCAGGGATTCCGCTGCGCTCCACAACGGCGGGGATCAGCACCCGCGGCAGCAAATCTCCCAGAGAATTGATAAAGTCTCTGGTTGCGTATTTTTGTATGTCGCTCACCAGACGGGCGTCCAGCTCCTTCTCAGATAAAGCGGGCTTTAAGTCTATAAACATCCCATATTCAGAGAGATCTCCCGCCTGCATTTGGGCGGAGGCGGACAATACCAGGGGGCCGCTGACGCCGAAATGGGTGAACAGCATTTCGCCCTGCTGGGAAAAGACGATTTTGTTTTCCCGCTCTACGGTGAGAATCACGTTTTTCAGGGAAAGGCCCATCCAGTCCCGGGTGGGTTCCCGGCATTCAATGGGAACCAAAGATCCGGAAAGGGGCGTCACAGCAAGGCCTGCCTGCCGGGCCATTTGGTGTCCGTCTCCCCGGGATCCGGTGGCGGGATAGGAGATGCCGCCGGTAGCCACGATCACAGCCCGGTGGACATGGTCGCCGCTGTGGGTATGCACACCGCGCACGCGTTTTTCTGTATCATACAGTATGCTTTGCACCTGTTCCCGTATGACAGGGCACTGGAGACCCCGCTCCAGTGCGGTACAGATATCCGCCGCCCGGTCCGACACGGGGAATACCCGTCTGCCGCGTTCTGTTTTCAGGGGAACGCCGCGGCCCTCGAAAAATTCCATCACATCGGAAGGAGAAAAACGGTACAGGGCGCTGTACAAAAATTTTTGATTTCGGGTGACGTTTTCCATCACCTGGGCAGGGGAACAGTCGTTGGTTACGTTGCAGCGGCCCTTTCCGGTGATGCGCAGCTTTCTGCCGCAGGAGGCGTTCTGTTCATACAGAACCGCCTGCCCTCCGGCTTGGGATATAGCGCAGGCGGCCATCATTCCGGCAGCTCCGCCGCCTATTATGGCAATGGATTGACTCATATGCATCTCCACTTCGCCGCGGGGCGGCGGTTTAAAAAGCAATGAAATGTAAGGATATTTCCATAGAAAACAAACATGGGTGAGACGCCATTTTCAGGAGTGTTCGCGCGTGAAGCCTGCTTGGCGGGTCGATGCCATGTAATTTTATGTCAAGTTCTCCTTGCCGGCGCTGCGTTTTTCGTAGACGTTATATTCATCCCACACCGCTTCCAAACGGGCCAGGGTGTCTGACACCATTTCCTGCCGTTTCATACCGATAGCAGCAAGAATTGCGTTTACAATAGACAGGGGCGCCACAAGGGAATCGGCGAAGGAGGCCATGTCGCTTTTGGCGCACAAGGTTGCATAAGCGTTTTGTGCGATGGGGGCCTGGATGCTGTCGGTAATGGCGATCACCCGTGCCCCGCTGAGTTGGGCAAAATCCACCGCGTTGATGATTCTGCTGGAGTACCGGGGAAAGCTGAAGGCGATTACGGTATCCCCTTCTTCGATTTTCATCAGTTGTTCGAAAACCTCACTGCTGCCGGTATTGCGCAGCAGATGGACGCTTGGGAAAATAAGGCTTAGATTATAATCTAAAAATTCTGCCAGAGAAAAGGAAGACCGCATACCGATAATATAAATCTTCCCGGCAGACAGAATCGCGTCTACCGCGTCGTCAAAGGCGCGCCTGTCTATATTTTCCAGCGTTGTTCGTATCCGGTCTGCATCGGCGGACAACACTGCTTCCAGCACACCGACTTCTCGGAACCGGGCATTGGCTACCTCCATACGCTGTACACTGGTAAGCCGTTTGCCCAGTGTATCCTGCATGGCCCGATGTAGGCCGGGGTATCCGTCAAAGCCTAGCTCAATGGCAAAACGTACCACGGTAGATTCGGATACGTCTGCATGTGTACCCAGCCGCGAGGCCGTCATATAGGCCGCCTGCTCACAGTGTTCAATAATAAAAGCGGCAATTCGCTTTTGCCCTTTGGACATGCCGGGCAATGCCCGTTCGATCGTCTCTATCAGATCCAATGACATACTGATCCTTTCGTGTGCGCAGCAGCCGCGCACATTTTGCTCCTGGCGGTCAATTTTCTAATATATCATTATAACGTACCGGGTTGGGATTGTCAAGAGAGCGGCTAATGAGAGGGCCACGCGCGGTCGACTAAAATATGCTGTAACAAGCAACAGCTCTCCCAAAGGGAGAGCTGTTGCCCTTATTTTCTCTTTTCGGCGATTTCCAAAAGGACTTTTGCTACAAAATCGTCTACAGACAGAAGGCCGCCTTCTCCTTCTCTGCGGGCGCGGACAGAAACCGTTCCGGCTTCCTGTTCCTCTGCTCCTACAATGGCCATATACGGTACCTTGGAAAGCTGTGCTTCCCGTACGCGGTAGCCGATCTTTTCATTGCGGGCGTCCATTTCCACCCGGATGCCTGCAGCTTGCAGCTTGTCGCGCACCTGCACGGCATAGTCTTCAAACAGATTGGACACCGGCAGGACCGTTACCTGCACAGGCGCGATCCAAAGAGGCAGCGCGCCGGCATACTTTTCCAGTAGCAGCGCTAGGGTCCGTTCGTAGCAGCCGATGCTGGTCCGGTGGATAATATACGGCGTCTTTTGGGTATTGTCCGAGTCGGTGTATTCCATACCGAATTTCTGGGCCAGCAGCATATCGATCTGCAGGGTGATCAGCGTATCCTCCTTGCCATGGACGTTTTTAATCTGAATATCCAGCTTAGGCCCGTAGAAGGCAGCTTCATCAATTCCAATTTTATAATCCAGGCCGATTTCATCCAACAGGTTCTTCATCACTGCCTGGGCTTCTTCCCACTGCTCCGTAGTTCCTTCGTATTTGTCCCGGTTGTTTGGATCCCACTGGGAGAACCGGTACGTGCAGTCTTCTTCCAAACCCAAAAGCTCCAGCATATATTTTGCCAGCTCCAGACACCCCTTGAATTCCTGGGCAAGCTGATCGGGACGCAAAACGATGTGTCCTTCGGAAATCGTAAACTGGCGTACCCGGATCAGGCCGTGCATTTCACCGGAATCCTCATTGCGAAACAGGGTAGAGGTCTCTGCCAGCCGCATGGGCAGATCCCGGTAGGACCGCTTTTTATTCAGGTATACCTGATACTGGAAGGGGCAGGTCATAGGCCGCAGGGCAAGGCATTCCTTACTCTCGTCGTCCGGATCCCCCAGAAGGAACATGCCGTCGCGGTAATGATCCCAGTGCCCGGATATTTTGTACAGCTCCCGCTTGGCCATATAGGGGGTTTTTGTGAGCACATATCCCCGACGGGCTTCTTCATCCTCTACAAACCGCTGCAGCGTTTGGATAACCTTTGCGCCTTTGGGCATCAGGATCGGCAGACCCTGTCCGATCACATCCACCGTGGTGAAGTATTCCAGTTCCCGTCCGATTTTGTTGTGGTCCCGCTTTTTTGCTTCTTCCACCATAGCCAGGTATTCGTTTAGCTGATCCTTTTTGGGAAAGGCCGTGCCGTAAACGCGCTGGAGCATTTTGTTGTTGCTGTTGCCTTCCCAGTAGGCGCCTGTACAGGAGGTAAGCTTCACAGCCTTTACAAGTCCTGTAGCAAACAGGTGGGCGCCGGCACACAGATCGGTGAATTCACCCTGCCGGTAAAAGGAGATTTCTTCCCCCAGCGGCACGCGGGAAATGAGCTGCACCTTGTAGGGCTCTCCGGCTGCCTCCATATGGTCAATGGCCTCGTCCCGGGGCAGTGTGAACCGTTCCAGGCGCAGGTTCTCCTTTACGATTTTCTTCATTTCCCCTTCCAATTTTGTGAGGACCTCTGGGGTAAAGGAAATTTCCGAGTCAAAGTCGTAGTAGAATCCGTTATCGATAGCCGGGCCGATAGCCAGCTTCGTTTCAGGGTACAGACGTTTTACCGCCTGGGCCAGAATATGGCTGGCGGTGTGGTTGAATACCCGCTGCCCCTCCTCATCTGCAAAGGTGAGCAGGCGAATATTGGCATCCTGGGATACCAGATAGGTCAAGTCCACCACTGCGTCACCGATCTTAGCGGCGATCACCTCCCGGGAGATCACGCCTGCCTGAGCAGCCAGATCGTATACGGAAGCCGCCTGAGCTGCTTCGATGGCGGGTCCGTTTTTAAATTGAATGTGCATGCTATTCCATCCTTTCCTTTTCCTTGTCGGCCGGGGAAAAAGAAAAATCCCCGCACCGACAAAAATATGTCGGGGTGAGGACAAAGTCCGCACGGTTCCACCCGAGCGTTTCACTCAATTCGTATAAAATTGTACACCTGCGGCTGGTATCATCCGGCTGTCGTCTCCGCTTTTACACCCACCAAGCGGCTCTCTTGGCACGACAAAATAAAAATCTACCGGACAACATGGTCCGCATGAATATTTGTAAATATCAGTATAGCATACCATGGGCTGTTTGTCAAGGGGATATGAAAAATTCAAAGGAACAGAAAGAGAAAACAGCTTCTTCCATCGGAGAAGCTGTTTTGCTTTATAATTTCACTACCGTACCGGTTTGGGCGGATTCAAAAGCCGCCATAATTACTCGCATAACCACACGCATTTGGTCGTGGGTTACCAGCAGATCCTCTTTCCCGTCAATAGCGGCACAGAAATTGCGGTAATAGTCGTGGGCGTCCGTTTTGGGCAGCTTTACAGAAAGCTGTTCCATGGAGCGCCCTGTCCGGGGTGCCATCGTCTTGGTCAGTCCTGCCGCGGCTTTCACCGGAAGGATGTCGTCATGGTCTCCCCATTCCGTACAGCGCACCACCTGAATATCGTCTCCCCAAGTGCCGAACAGGGCGGTGCCCGTTCTCCCACGCATATACATCATGGGAAGGGGAATAAAGTTATAGGTGCAGATTTCTGTACGCAGTACCTTGCCGCTTTTCAGATATACGTCTACAAAGCAGCCATCGTCAACCGGGATGCCTGTGAGATAATCAAAATGGGCATACACCCGGTCTACGTCATATCCCAGCATCCACAACTGCTGATCCAGCATATGCACGCCCCAGTCATACAGCATGCCGCCGCCCTGCTCCACCGTTTTACGCCAGTCTCCCGGTACGCCGTGGTCCCCGTGGATCCGGGATTCGATGCTGATGATGTCTCCGATTGCGCCTTCATCTGCAAGACGTTTCATGGCTACATAGTAATCGTCAAAACGGCGGTTTTGGTGCACAGAAAACTTTCTGTCATATTTTTCTGCTGCGGCGATCATAGCGTCCAGGGCCTCGCTGGACATGGTCACCGGTTTCTCCACAATCACATGCTTGCCTGCCTGCATAGCCTGTACAGCGAGGGATTCATGTACATCATTGGGCGTAGCGACTACTACAATGTCGATATCCGACTGCAATAATGCTTCCAATGTTGGATACACCGGATATCCGTCTGCCTGGGCCTTGCTTCTTTTCTCCGGATCGATGTCGTAAACGCCCGTGACTTCAGCTACATCGCTTTCCTGAAAAGGAATTGTTTTTAAATATGTGGTGCCGGAAATACTGCAGGCATGCCATTGTCCCATGCCGCCGTATCCGACGATGCCAACCTTTTTCTTCATTGCTCTGTACCCGACCTTTTGCTATTTGCATTTTTACATATAGTAAACATTATAGCCACAGAAACGGGGATGTCAAGCGCATGAAAAAAATTCACTGCCGAATTTTTTTATTTTGTTAAAAAATTCAGTTTTCAGCTTTTTTTGCGGCCGTTATACGCCAGATTGCACAGAGGGCAATGCTGAGAAGAATGACAGCACCAGTGACAGCGGCTACTGCGATCCAGTTTGTGTTTACAATCCCGGTGATATCAAACTCTCCTGTTTCTGCATTTTGCAGGGTGCTGAACACGGATACCACATCGAATATGGCAGCTGCACAAATCAGCGCGCCGCTGATCAAATGGGCGATCCGCATGCTGCCGGCCGATGTTTCTTTCTTCAGCATAGCCAGCTTGCCGCTTCTAAAGTCTACAGCAGAACCTACATAATAGGCGGCAAGTGCTACAACCAAGGTTTCCGGAATCATGTAGGTTGCGTTGTATACAAAGGAATAGGCCAGTGCGCCGGCGGTGGGAATGGAAAGCCCTGCCCATACGGTACAGCCGGAAATTACATGGCAGATATACCGGAAGAAGCCGGCGGCAATTGCGCCTGCCAGTAAGGCGGCACTTTGCCTCTTTATTCGTTTCCGAAACAGGCCGCCCAGCCCGATTACGGCAAATGCGAGAAAATAGTCAAAAACGATCACCGCTGCTACAGACAAAGCGCCGGTGACATAGCTGAGGACACTGGTGCCCAGAACAAATTGGACTACGCCGTGGACAAAGCCTGTGAGCATGCCCCAGGCAGTGCCGTAGCGGTATGCGATCAACAGGATCGGCAGCATGGAAGCCAGGGTGATACTGCCACCGTAAGGTAGATCCACCAATTTCAGCAGACTTAAAATTGTGGCCAGCGCGATCATAATTGCGCTTTCTGTGAGCCGCAGTGCCATGCTTGGTTTTGTGTTTGTTTGCATATTTCGATTTTCTCCTTTCATGAAAGACTCAGTCATAACAGATGCGTGGGGGAAGATCGTCAACATATCCCTCCCTTGGCCCTTTGCCAATAACAAAGGGAACTTCCCTGGCCTCGCTGAGCGACTTTTTCAAAGCCGCCTCGAGACGCTGCGGTGAGAGGCTTTTTAATGGAATGCCTTTCCTTGCTGCCGGAGAAGGTGGTGTCTTCCTCATTTATGCCGTGACAGAGTCTAGTAAAAAAGGAGCATTTTGCGCAAATTCAAATTTTGCAAAAAATACCCTGCGGAAAATGCCCGCAGGGTAAAAAAAGCAATATGATGCTCAATGCTCCCTACGCCGGAATTACCCGTATCAGGTTAAAGGGTTCGGCCGTCGCCATCTCAGCCGCGCGTGGGCGCAGCACCCCTGTATTGAATTGTGGACGGATGGATCCATGTCCGGTCTCAGTATAGCACGCGCGCATCCCCTTGTCAAGGCGTTTTTCTGTCATTTCCCAAAGGCATAGCAGATTCGCTCACACAAAAGGGAGGCAAATTGATCCTGCCAGGTTTCGTTACGCAGCTTTTTTGCGTCCTCTGTATTGGTGGAGTATCCCATCTCGATGAGAACGGAGGGAACCTCTGTGTACTTTGTTACAATAAAGGAGTCTTCATAGGAGTCTTCAAAAACAGTAAAGCTCTCTGTCAGCCCAGCGTCCAAATATGCTTTTTTCAGATCCTTTGAAAAGCCCCGCAGGAACAAAAGACTTGGATTGTCCTCACAGTAATCGATGGACATACCAGAAACCTGAGGATGATCTTCAATGGCGTTGACATGCAGGGAAACAAAAAGATCCAGCCCCCCGTCTGTCTGCCTGTCCAATACATTCTCCCAGATTACCCGTTCATAAGCGCTGAACACATCGTTATCGACCATATTCTCCGGTTTGTATGTAAGGCCATATTGGTCTGCCTGGGACGTAATTTCTCCTGAGGCGGGAAAAGTTTTTCCGTCATGGGTAAGAATCACGGTGATTCCCTCCTGCTCCAGCTTGTCCTGCAAAAGCTTTGCCATCAAAAGCGTGATTTCGTATTCGTATGCATCTATAAATGCCGGCCCGCACCCCACGTCTCCAAATCCATGTCCTGCGTCGATACATACAGTAATGTTGTCTTTTCCTGTACGGGGAAAGTCCGCATCTGCCGGCGTTTGTTCCACTGTACTCTCCGGAGTATCCTGCTCTGCGCTGCGGCAGGAGAAAAGTGTGCCTGCAAGCAGGAAGACAAGTAAGGCCAGCGACAGGATTTTCTTTCGACTTTTCATGTATACTCCCTCCTATGGGCGGGTGTTCCGTTACGACTTTTTTTCCTGAAACATTGCCCGGATATCATCGTATTGGGAATATGCGCTGTCCCAGGTCCAGTGTCCTAAATCCGGGAACTCGGTGTAATGAATTTTTTTTCCGCCTGCTGCCTGGATGGCTCGTACCATATTTCTGGTGCCGTCGGCAGGCACTTCGTCATCCAATGCGCCGTGATACGCCCAGATGGGAATGTCCCGCATTTTTTCTGCCTTGGACGGATCCCCCGCGCCGCAGCAGGCAAAAGCGGCTGCAAACCGTTCTCCGTGCCGTGCCAGAGTATCCCATACTGCAAAGGATCCCATGGAAATGCCCATCGTGTAGATTCTGGATTTGTCGCAGCTGTATTTTTTCAGGGTATAATCCAGCAACTCCTGTGCTGTCTGGATATAAATGGTTTCCGGCGTGTCGTCTACACGATAGTTTCCCTTTGTCCAGTCAGTGTCTACCCATTTTTTATCTTTGGGACACTGGGGTGCGATAATGATGGCGTCATACAGGGGGCTGTCCGGATCCTGCATGGCAACAGGCAGACCGATAGCAAGCTGCATGATGTTGTCGTCCCCCCGCTCTCCTGCGGCATGGTAATAAAGCACTACGGGATATTTTTTTTCGATGCTGTAGTTTTCCGGCAGACGCAGGCGATAAGGGGCCGTCCACTTTGTGCCTTCAAACGTTTCAAAGGAAAAAGAATCTGCAAACATACTACTGTCCTCCAAATAAATTGCTGCACTTATTTTACCATGAAACAATTCCCGTTTCAATAAAAAGGCGGCATTTTTTGAAATTTAACGTAGGGAAGGGGAGTGCATCCTCCCTCCCCTCAAAGGGCACCTCCCTCGTTATAGGAGGGTTACAAAGTCTGTACAGACTTTCACGTAAGGTGGATAGTCATAGCAAGACATTGCAGGGACTGCAACAGCACTGTAAACTTGCAGTCCAAAGACAGACTTTCAGTCTGCACGAAACAAACGCTATAGCGAAGCTGCTTTGCAGCTTCGCCCCCACGGATCGCGTTGCGATCCGCGAAAAAGCGCTTTTGGGTACTTTTGCCGCGTCTGGCAAAAGTACCATCGTTCCCCTGCTAACGGAAAGCAGGAAAGAACCTGTTTCTCTTCTAAGAGAAAGGAAAGGATGTTCCTCTTCCAAGAGGAAAGAGAAAAGCTGTTTTTGAAAGGCGGGAACCTTCACCTTCTGTTGCATTTGCAAACTGATTGTGTTATTATATTGATACAGTTTATCCTTGGAGGCCTGCCAAGCTATGTATAAAATACTGATCGTTGAGGATGACGCTACCATTGCCGCAGCAGTGGAAACCCAGCTTTCCCGGTGGGGATATGAAACGCTGTGTGCCGGGGACTTTCAGCACGTGCTGGAAACCTTCACCGCATTTGATCCCCAACTGGTGCTGCTGGATCTTTCCCTTCCTTTTTTCAATGGATATTACTGGTGTCAGCAGATTCGCAGCCTGTCCAGCGTTCCCATTATCTTTTTGTCTTCTGCAGGGGATAAAATGAATATCGTCATGGCTATGAATATGGGGGCGGACGATTTTATCCCAAAACCCTTTGATCTTACTGTCCTGTGCGCCAAGATCCAGGCGCTGATACGCCGGACCTATTCCTTTGGCGCGTCTGCCCAGCTGCTGGAGCGGGGCGGTGCCATCCTGAATCTTGCGGATGCCACTTTAAGCGTCCAAAATCATAAAATCGTACTGACCAAAAATGAATTTCGGATTTTGCAGCTTCTAATGGAAAACGGCGGGAGCATCGTCTCTCGTGAGACGATTATGCGCAGGCTTTGGGAAAGCGATACGTTTATCGACGACAATACCCTCACCGTCAATATGACCCGCCTGCGGCACAAGCTGGCGGATGTGGGGCTTTCCGATTTTATTGTGACAAAGAAAAACGCGGGATATATGATCCCGTAAGGAACCGTTAGCACAAACGAAAAGAAAGGTTGTATCCTGCGTATGTTGTTTCAGTATCTGCGGGACCGTCGGATCCTGCTTTTCCTGCTGCTGCTTTTGTTTGGCATATTTACAGTGGTATTCCTCTTGTTCCGGCTTCCCCCTGTGCCGGTACTCTATGCAGCGGCTCTGTTCTGTACAGTGGCGATTCCCCTTGCAGTAGGGGATTTTCAGCGCTACCGCCGGAGGCATCGCAGGCTTTGCCAGCTTTGCAGCAGCAGTACCGTGCTGCCCGAAGCGCTCCCGGAGGCCCGGACCTTGGAAGAGCAGGATTTCCACGCACTGCTTTTGCGTTTGTGCCGGGACAGGGAGACGCTTCGGGAGGAGCAGATGCAATCCCAGCAGGATGCGGAGAATTTTTATACCCTATGGCTGCATCAGATCAAAACGCCCATTGCAGCCATGAGTCTGCTGCTCCAGCAGAATACCGATCCCGCTGTGGCACAGCTGCGGCAGGAGCTGTTTAAAATCGAACAGTATGCCGGCCTGACCCTGGAATATCTGCGGATCGGTTCCATTGCCACTGATCTGCGGGCCCAGCCCTGCAGTCTCTCCCACGTGGTCCGGCAGGCTGTGAAGAAATATGCCCCTGTCTTCATTTATAAAAAGCTGGGGGTGGCTACCGAAGAACTGGACCGGACCGTGATCAGCGACGAGAAATGGCTGGTATTTATCGTAGAGCAGCTTTTGTCCAACGCACTCAAATACACAGCTGCGGGGGAAATCCGTATTTGGAGCGAATATACCGATGCGGCGGGAACGGTACTCTGTATTCGGGATACAGGAATCGGTATCCGAAGCGAGGATTTGCCTCGGGTGTTTGAACGGGGCTTTACCGGAGGCAACGGTCGGATCGATAAAAAGGCTACCGGACTGGGACTGTACCTTTGCGATACAGTGTGCAAAAAGCTGTGCCACAGATTGTCTGTCGATTCCCAGCCGGGGAAGGGAACCTGTGTGCGCATCCACTTTGGCAGGCAGAATGTGCAGGCGGAATGACAACCTTACAAAAACGTAAGAATAAAGCGGAAAATGTAAGCTGAATCTATGGCAACTGTATCAGCGGCTTAGTACAATAGACACAGATCATACAGAAAGGAAGCATTGAATATGCCGCTGTTAGAAGTAAAAAATGTAAAGAAAATTTATACCACCCGCTTTGGAGGCGCCCAGGTACAAGCGCTGCGCGCAGTAAATTTTGCTGTGGAGCAGGGGGAATATGTAGCCATTATGGGAGAAAGCGGATCGGGCAAGACCACACTACTAAACATTATCGCCTCCCTGGATCGGCCTACCGCGGGAAAAGTGCTGCTGGCCGGGGAGGATGTGACATCTATTCCGGAAAAGCAGCTGTCTGTTTTTCGGAGAAAAAAGCTGGGTTTTGTATTCCAGGATTTTAATTTGCTGGATACCTTCTGCATCCGGGACAATATCTATCTGCCGCTGGTACTCTCCGGGGAAAGCTATAAAAAGATGGAAGAGGAGCTGGCGCCCATTGCAAAAAAACTGCAGATTGAGGATATTTTGGAAAAGTACCCCTATGAGATTTCCGGCGGGCAGAAGCAGCGGTGCGCCGTAGCCAGGGCACTCATCACCAGACCCCAGCTGATTTTGGCGGACGAACCTACCGGTGCACTGGACTCCCGCGCATCCGACAATCTGCTGGATATGTTTTCCCAGATCAACGGAGAGGGGCAGACGATTCTCATGGTGACCCACAGCGTAAAAGCGGCCAGTCATGCCTCCCGGGTTCTGTTTATCCGGGATGGAGAGGTATTTACCCAGCTGTACCGGGGTGATCGGACCAGAGAAGCCTTTTATGCTGACATTGCATCTTCTCTCACCCTGCTGTCCGTGGGGGGTGAGGAGCATGCGTAAAGGTTTTCTGCCCCGTCTAGCAGCTACCGGACTGAAAAACAACCGGCAGACCTATCTGCCCTATTTTCTTACCTGTACCGGGACGGTAATGATGTTTTACAACATGTGCGCCCTGACCTTTCACACCTCCACCATCGGGGATGGCAATTTGAGCACGCTCATGTCTCTGGGAATGGGTGTGACCGCTGTTTTTGCAGTAATCTTTCTTTTCTATACAAACAGCTTTGTAATCAAACGGCGCAAAAAGGAGTTTGGACTGTACAACATCCTGGGCCTGGAGAAAAAACATATCGGCATTACCATGCTGTTTGAAAGCCTGTACGTATATTTGGGCAGTACGGCTCTGGGGCTTGGGCTGGGGATGCTGTTCAACAAGCTGGTCACCCTGATATTATACCGGATTCTAAGCTTTGATCCCAACTTCGCCTTTGAAATCAGCCCCCAATCTATTGTATATACAGTGGTTTTGTTCGCGGGTATTGCTGCGGCGAATCTACTGTTCAATCTGCTGCAGGTCCGTCTGTCCAACCCGATTCAGATGCTGCGGGATACCAGCGCCGGAGAAAAGGAGCCAAAGGCAAAATGGATTTCCGCCCTGGCAGGAGTGCTCACGCTGGGAGCAGGGTACTGGATTGCCCTGACCATTGGCTCTCCCCTGGACGCCCTAACCATGTTTTTCGTTGCCGTGGTACTGGTAATCATCGGTACCTATCTGCTGTTCACCGCCGGAAGCATCATCTTTTTAAAGCTGATGCGCAAAAACAAAAAGTATTATTATAAGCCAGCCCACTTTACCACCATATCCGGCATGATCTACCGGATGAAGCAGAATGCCGCCGGGCTAGCCAGCATCTGCATTTTGTCTACCGCAGTGCTGGTGATGATTTCCACCACGGTGTCCATGTTTGTAGGGGTGGATGATCTGCTGCATACTCGGTTCCCCCAGGAGATCGACATATCGGCTACCTATCTGTCCGGAACGGATTTTGACCGGGACGGACTGCTGGCCGGGGTGGAAGAAACGGTACTGGAAGCGGGCCGGCAGATGGAAAATCTGGAGGTTTCCACTTCGCTGACCGTGTCCACCCAGCGGGACGGAAACGCCTTTGTTTCAGGAAGTGATGCGGAGGTTTCTTCTGCGATCCATCTGCTGATCATTCTGTCGGGGGAAGATTATTATGCACTGACAGGAGAGCACGTACCGGTAGGTGAAGGAGAAATCTATGCTTTGGGAGACGTGTTCGAGAGCAGCGAGGCGAAGGAATGGGATTCTATCGATATTTTAGGATGTCCCTTCCGGCTGGCGGGTACTGGCGGCATCTCTCCCGAGATCGGCACTTATACTGCATATCTTGCCGAAATCTGCTATTTAGTAGTGGATGATTTAGACGCGGCAGTGCCCGTGGCAGAGGCGGCTAAAGCGACGTACGGCGAGGGATATGATCCCTTTACCTGTCATATTGCCTTTGACACGGACGGAAGCAAAGAGGAGAAAGTAGCCCTGGCCCAGGAGCTGTCTGAAATACGATTTTCCGGATTCCCCGGCAGTGAGAAAATCACCTTTTCTGCAAAGGAACTGAGCCGGGACAGCTTTTTTGATCTGTACGGAGGATTGTTTTTCCTTGGAATTTTCCTGGGGGCGCTGTTCCTGATGGCAACGGTGCTAATCATTTATTATAAGCAAATCGTTGAGGGATACGATGATAAAGAGCGATTTGCCATTATGCAGAAGGTAGGCATGAGCCGGCAGGAGGTAAAGCGGACGGTGCGTACCCAGGTCGTGCTTGTCTTTTTCATCCCGCTGCTGGCCGCAGTGGTGCATATCGCCGTGGCTTTCCCCATTCTTACAAAACTTTTGTACCTGTTGAACCTGCAGAACGTGCCTTTGTTTTTCACCTGTACCATATGCACGGTTTTGGTGTTTGCCCTGATTTACGCCATCGTATATTCCATGACCGCCAGGACGTACTATAAAATTGTATACCGCCATGTGTAACCTTTTCAAATACGCAGAAAACCCTTGATTTTTCAGCTGTATGGTATTACAATAATACTACTATGTTTTACTAGTACAGATAGGAGATAAAAATATGGCGACACGTTTTAGAAAAATCGGGGTGCTCACCTCCGGCGGAGACGCGCCCGGTATGAATAACGCAGTGCGGGCCGTAACACGGGCTGCCCTTGCCAGCGGCGTTGAGGTAATTGGAATAAGCGGCGGTTACAGCGGCCTTGTAAACGATAATGTGCGTATCCTGAGTGCGCGGGATGTTTCCAATGTGGTAACGCACGGGGGAACGATGCTGTATTCTGACCGGTGCGCGGAGTTTAAAACAGAAGAGGGTATGGCACGGGCAATCGCCACCTGCAGGAAATACGAAATCGACGGGATCGTGGCCTGCGGCGGAGACGGTACCTTCCGAGGCGCCACGGATCTTTCCAACCGGGGAATTCCTACTATCGGCATCCCCTGCACCATTGACAACGATATCACCTCTAGTGAATATGCTATCGGCTATGACACTGCTATGAATACCGTAGTAGAAATGGTGGACCGCCTGCGGGACACCTGCGAGTCTCACGCCCGGTGCAACGTAGTGGAGGTCATGGGCAACAATGCTGGCGGCATTGCAATACAGTCTGCCATCGCCTGCGGGGCTGTAGCGTGCGTCATCAACGAAGTGCCTTTTGATGAGGCTGCTATGTGTCAGAAGATTTCTCGTCTGAAGGAATCCGGTAAGCGGGGCTTCATTGTGATCGTGTCAGAGCTGATCCCTGATTATGCGGATCCGGCTTTTGCAAAGCGTATCCAGGAAAAAACCGGTGTAGAAACCAAGTTTGCCCGCCTGGCCCATGTGGTGCGGGGCGGCAGCCCCACTCTGCGGGACCGGGTAGCCGGCGCCAGAATGGGATCCCGGGCTGTAGCGGAGCTGCTTGACGGCAAGTCCAATCTGGTCATCTGCGAGCAGAATAATGAAATCGTCGCCATAGACATCAACCTGGCACAGACGGCAGACCGGCTGTACAAAGGCAAGGTGGGCATGGAGGCGCTGGAAAAATACAGCAAGGAAGAGCAGGCGGAAATTCTCGCGGCCGGTGAGAAGAAGCGTGCATACTTTAAGATGATGAACGCATTGCTGGATGAAATTTCCGGCTGATGAAAAAGAGAACCGCATCGCGGTTCTCTTTTGCCGTCTTTATGAGGAGCAGAAATGAAAACAATAGAAAACCAAAGCTTTGATACGGAACGGGCCTTATACGGTGCAAAGGATATACATATGGTGCGCTGCGTCTTTGACGGACCGGCAGACGGGGAGAGCGCCTGCAAGGAAGGGATCAATATAAGCGCAGAGGCGTGTAGCTTTCGCCTGCGGTATCCGTTTTGGCACAACAGCTGCTTGAAGCTGTGTCGGTGTGAGATGACGGAGACGTGTCGGGCAGCTCTTTGGTACTGTGAGAATGTAGAAATAGAAGATACGAAGCTGCACGGAATCAAGGCGCTGCGGGAGTGCAGGGACGTACAAATACGGGGCTGCGACATCATATCCCCGGAGTTTGGTTGGTCTGTGTCCGGGTTTTCCATGGAACGATGCAGCGCAGAGAGCGCGTATTTTTTGCTGCGGGGGTCGGATCTGCAGTTTGATCACGTGGAGCTGCGGGGAAAATATGCCTTTCAGTATATCAAAAATGCTACCTTTGAAAATTGTATTTTTCAAACCAAGGACGCCTTTTGGCATGGAGAAAATATTACGGTGAAAAACAGCGTGATCCGAGGGGAATACCTGGCATGGTATTCCCAGGGCCTTACGCTGATCAACTGCAAGATCACCGGTACCCAGCCCTTTTGCTACTGCAGGGATCTTACGCTGATCGACTGTGAAATGTATGATACGGATCTGGCCTTTGAAAAATCGTGTGTGCAGGCGGTTATCACCACGCCGGTCGTGAGCATAAAAAATCCCTACGGGGGCAGGATCACCGCGCCGGCTGTAGGGGAAGTGATCCGGGACGACCCCCAGGCAGCGGGAGAAGTGCTTATTTTATAAGCTTTGTCCCTACAGAAGTGTGGCAGGAAGAGAGTAAAGAGTAAAAAATTCCCCCGATACACCATAGATGTGTCATCCCCTCAGTTGAGGGGCCATGAGCATGGGCCGGGGGCCGGCCTACCCTGGGATGACTCCTTCAGAGCCACTTAGAGATGCAGATGCTGGGGTGGCGGGAGGCACTTCGAGACAAAGTCGGGGAGGTGGCGCGGCAGCGACGGAGAGGTGGAACTACTAAATCTCTCATCTTCCCTCTGTATTGGCAGGCTATTGCTGCATAAGTTTTAAAATTGCACAGTGCTTCGTTTTTACTGGCAACGATAGAGTAAGTGTTTTACCGATATCATGGTAATAACAAAAATAAAAGGAAAGGGACCGGCATAGCCGGTCCCTTTCCTTTTATTTGTCTTTGTGCGCCTTCAGAATTTTCCAGGTAGCATCAAACACCTTTTCCCGATCGATAGATTTCAGATACAGCATCTTATGCCGTGTGCTGTCAAAGGCATAAACCCGCTGATCGGTGAAGATCGGTGTAGGGATGATTTCAATCTCCGCACAGTCCGGGTTGTCCAGGATAGCCGGCGCGGCAATATCCCAAATGGTGCGTACCCATGCGGGATTTTCCCCTGCATCTCTCCAGGTTTGTTCCGAAATACTCGCAAGATAGTCGCATACCTTGTTGTGGCCCATCAGATCCCGGGTCAGCGTAATGTTGGTCGTCAGTACAGATACGATAAACCAGGCAGGGCAAAGCAGCAGCGGAACGCCGGAGTTCAGCAGGATCTGACCGGCAGTGAAGTCCTGTACTAAGTTAAACTCACCCAAATTGTCTCCCTCGATCTGATTGCCTCCCAACCAAATGACTGCCATCTTGTCTTTGATAGAGGGGTCCATCATCAAAGCGGAGG
Source organism: uncultured Clostridia bacterium (assembly GCA_947627475.1). Taxonomy (GTDB): domain Bacteria; phylum Bacillota; class Clostridia; order Oscillospirales; family CAG-272; genus Avispirillum. The sequence goes on along the minus strand of CANQWE010000002.1, from coordinate 14,229 downwards.
AAATGTTGGTGATCGCGCCGATTGCAAGCACATATACGATTTCATCCGATTTTTTCACAAAATCGATCAGATGTCGGGCTGCGGGACTGTCCACCGGACCGCCGCTGACCTCGATGGTGGTGCGGCTTCCTTCCAATACCGGAGTGGTGTAGTCCGGGTCGATCATAGCAAGCACTTTCTTGATTTCCTCGTAGCTTTTCACCATACCGTCTTCAAAGCCATTGCTTTTGTCGTTGTGGAAAGGTACGGCGTATACGGCCTGCAGATTAATAGAATCTGCCAGATAGCAATATGTAATGGCGTACTGATCGTCGATTTCGTTAAAAGCGTCCGTATCCAAAATGACCTTTTTGGGACGACCGCTTTTGATATCTGCAAGAATTTGTTCGATGGTCATAGAGTTCCTCCGGATTTGCAGGATGTATCTGTGTCAGGAAAACTTCCCTGACACAGATTTTTTGCAAAGTGTATTTTGCTTCATTATACACATGGGTAAAGAGACTGTCAATGACTGCGTAGAAATTTTCTGGATTTTTTCACTTTTCCCTTATGGAGACGACGGTATATCCCGCTTCTTCCACAGCAGCCTGCAAAGCGTCGTCTGCAACTGGATCAGAAAGCGCTACCGTAGCCGTCTTTGCCTCCAGATCCACCTGGGCAGAGGACACGCCGGAAAGTTCTCCCAGCGCCTTTTCCACATGCGCTTTGCAGTGGCCGCACTGCATTCCTTCTACTGTCAAAACTTTTATCATTTTAAAATCTCCTTTCGTTTTCTGGGACAGTGTGCCCACAGAGGGGGGTGTATCTTTGATTTTATCTTTGAAAAACCGCAGCCGCAGAGCGTTTGTCACCACACAGAGAGAGCTGATACTCATCGCTGCGGCGCACAGCATAGGACTGAGCAGCAGTCCGAAAGCGGGATATAAAACCCCGGCCGCTACCGGGATGCCCAGCACGTTATAGAAAAATGCCCAAAACAGATTCATATGAATATTGCGCAGTACTGCCCGGCTGAGGGAAATGCCTTTGGCCGCGTCCAGCAGGGTATCCCGCATCAATACTATGTCAGCCGAATCCATGGCGATATCCGTACCGGCTCCAACCGCGATTCCTACATCGGCCCGCACCAGAGCAGGCGCGTCGTTGATCCCGTCCCCCGCCATGGCCACGATCCGCCCCTGCTCCTGAAGGGAGCGAATGCTGGCTTCTTTTCCTGTAGGCAGCACGCCGGCGATCACTTCTTCAATACCCAGACGCTGTGCCACTGCACCTGCTACCTGCGCATTGTCTCCTGTAAGCATAACCACATGCAGTCCCATTTTGTGGAAGGTATCGATGGCGTCCCGGCTGGTGGGACGTACTTCATCTGCGGCGGCGATAACGCCTGCTACTTTCCCGCCTGTCGTAAACAAAATCGGTGTTTTCCCCTGCCCGGACAGTTGAGCGGACAGAGACTGTGCTTTTTCTATTCCGTCTGGATCCAGCTTTTGAATGCCTTCTTCCATTAGAAATGCTTCGTTTCCTGCCAGCACTTCTTCTCCTGACAAAGTGATTCGTACACCTCGTCCCGGCACTGCGGCAAAGGACTGCCCCTGGGGGATCTCTATTCCCTGACTGCGTACATACTCCAGCACTGCCGCTGCCAGAGGGTGTTCGCTTCCCGCCTCTGCCGCGGCGGCAAGACGGAGAAAGTCCTCACGGGACAGACCCGGATGCAGTACCTGGGCGTCTGTCACAGCGGGGCGGCCGCTGGTAACAGTGCCGGTCTTATCCAGCACAATGGTATCTACGCTGTGGAGGGTTTCCAAACCTTTTGCCGATTTTATAAGAATGCCCATTTCTGCTGCCCTGCCGGTCCCGGCCATAATGGCCACCGGAGTGGCCAGCCCCAGCGCACAGGGGCAGGATACTACCAGCACAGAAATGGCGCAGGACAGGGCAAAGGAGAATGAGGCCCCCGCAATCAGCCACGCCGCTGCCACGATGAGGGCGATGGCGATGACAACCGGTACAAACACCCCGCTGATTTTGTCCGCAAGGCGTGCTACCGGGGCCTTGGAGCTGCCTGCTTCGTCAACCAGCCGGATCATCTGGGCAAGCGTTGTATCCGCCCCTACTTTGGATGCGGTGAATCGGAAGGTTCCGTTTTGGTTTACCGTGGCGCAGATCACCTCGCTGCCTGGCCCTACCTCTACTGGGATACTCTCCCCTGTGATGGCTGCCTGGTCTACATATCCGCTGCCGGTGATGACGGTTCCGTCTGCCGGGATACTGTCTCCCGGACGGATCACGATCACGTCTCCCACTACGATTTCCTTTGCAGGAATCTCTACTTCTCCATTTTCCCGGATCACCTTAGCGGTAGCAGGCGCCAGATCCATCATTTTATCCAGTGCCGCTGTGGTCTTGGATTTGGAACGGGCTTCCAAGTACTTGCCGGCGGTGACTAAGGTGAGGATCATGGCACAGGCTTCAAAATACAGGGAATGGGCCAGGTGCGCATCCAGTGCGCCTCTGCCTGCAGTCCATGCCATCTGATAAATGGCGTATACGCTGTACAGCAGCGCTGCTGCAGATCCCAGCGCGATTAGGGAGTCCATATTGGGAGAGCGTTTCCACAGGGCCCTTGTGCCGGAGCGGAAGAATTTGCTGTTGATCAGCATCACCGGCAAGGTGAGAAACAGCTGAGTCAGCGCATATACCAAAAGATTTTCTTCCCCGGCCAAAAAGGGCGGCAGGGGAAGGAAGAGCATCGGTCCCATGGAAATGTACATCAGGGGAATCAGGATGACCACCGACCAAAGAAGCCGCCTGCGCAGGGCCGCCTGTTCTTCTGCTTCCCGCTTTCGCCGCTCCTGCCAGGAACGGGTAAAATCCGGGGCGTCCGACTCCCGCATTGACGCATAGGAGGCGCCGTATCCGATTTCCTTTACGGCGGCGGCGATGGCGTCGGGACTGGTCTTTTCCGGATCGTACAGCAGCTGCATCCGCCCGGACAGCAGATTTACATCCACATCCGATACGCCGTCCATTTTTCCCACCCGCCGGGTTACGTTCGCCTGGCAGGCCGCACAGGTCATGCCAGTGACTTGAAAGGTTCCTTTTGTCATGGACACACCTCCTTATTTTAGTTTTTTGATCAATTCCACTGCTTCTGCTACGATTTCTGTATTTCCCCGCGCCAGCTCTTCTGCCACGCAGGTTTCCAAATGCTCCTGAAGCACCTGATAGCCAAATCCCTGGATGGCCCGTTCTACTGCCGCCGTCTGAATCAGAATATCGCCGCAGTAGCGGTTGTCTGCAAGCATTTTTTGTATGCCGCCAAGCTGTCCTATAATGCGGCTGAGCCGATTTTGCAGACTGCGCAGGGTTGCCTCGTCCCGGGGTGTCGCCTTATGGCGGCAGCTGCAGGTTTTTTCTTTATCCATAGTATTTCTCTCTTCTGCCGCGTTATGCGGCGGGTAATTTGTACAGCATTGCTTATCATACCCCCTATGGGTATCGTGTATGCATAGTATATACCCCCACGGGGTATTTGTCAACCCCCAGGGGGAGAATTTTTACAGATATGCATATAAAATAAACGCTGCCACAATCGCAACCGGGCGAATGTGGGAATAGAATGGTAGTACCGGACGTTTGCAGGCACAAAGGAAGAGAAAGGAATGGGAATATGACTTGGGAGATCGTTGCAGGTTTGATCGCCCTTTGCTCAGCGGGGATCGGCGCAGGAAAGATCGTCTATGACCTGTCCAGAACACTGACCAAGCTAAACTGTTCAGTGGAGAATCTGAACAGCACGCTCACCGCTCTGACTACAGAAAACAGGGAAGAGCACGAGGAGCTGTACGGAGGGATGGCAGAGGCGCTGGACGCTCTGCAGGCCCAGGAAATCCGTCTGACGGAGCTGGAGACCCGGGTGAAGGACATTACATAGCAATTTGTGCAGCCGTCGGGATACATAGGCGCATATCCATACACTGTATCGTATGCGCCTATGGAATCTATCATAGGAAAGTGAGGAACGTATTATGGCGTATATCTTTGGAATCGACGTGTCCAAATGGCAGGGCGATTTCAATTTTATAGAAGCGGCGGGGGAAGGTGTGCAATTTGCCATTTTAAGAGGCGCATATTCCACCGGCAAGGATGCAAAGTTTGACCAGTACTATACCGCTGCAGGAGAAGCCGGATTGCATCGGGGCGTGTATCAGTACTGTATGGCTACCACACCGGACGCGGCCCGGCAGGAAGCGGCATTTCTCCATGACGCGGTTCTGCGGGGCAGGCAGTTTGACCTGCCGGTGTATCTGGACGTGGAGGACAATAGCCTGCGTGCCATCGGCCGGCGCCGGCTTACCGACGTGGTAAAAGCGTGGTGCGATTATTTGGAGGAGCGGGGCTTTTGGGTGGGTATCTATTCGTCCAAGTCTTTTTTCAGCACCAATCTGTACGATGCAGAGCTGCAGTACTATGCCCACTGGGTTGCCCAATGGGCCAGAGTATGCACCTATACGCCGGCGTCTCTGCTGGGGATGTGGCAGTTTGGCGGTGAAACCAACCTGCTGCGCTCCAACAAAGTTGCCGGGGTGGTGTGCGACCAGGACTATATGATCGCAGACTATCCCAGTATGATCCGGGCAGCGGGAAAGAATGGATATACTGCGGGAGGCGGCAGCGGGGCCCAGGGATATCTTGCCGGCACCAATATCAGCCGCGCACCCAACACGCTGGTGCGGTACACCACAGAATATACAGGCACCAACAAATACGGCTTTGAAGTGGGCATAGACCGAAACGGCATTGCCCTGAGCAATCCCATTTACGGCGTGGGCAATATGAAAAAGCCCCCGGGGGGCTATGTGCTTTCCGGCCACGGTACGGCGGGCGAATGGCTGTACGGCCACGTAAAGGAAAATTACAAGGTGCGTATCGAAGGAAATCAGGTGGTGCCCATCAAGGGAATCTGGCGCACGTTAAACGGCGTAAATACCGGTCGGGGTGAGGATCAGCTGATTTTGTACAATCGGGGCGGAAGCACCGGCACCAACCCCTACGGCTTTGAGGTGGGGGTAGGTTCCGACGGAAGGGCGCTGGAGAAGCCTGTGTACGGCAAAGGAAACAGGACGATTCCTGCAGGGGGCTTTGTTTTGTCTGGTCACGGGACCGCGGGAGTCTGGCTGTTCGAGCGGGTGAACAAAGGGACGCGAATCCTGTTTGACGCCGCTGCCGAGGTCATTCAGGTAGAATAAGGGAAGGGGAATGCCCTTTCCCTTTTCTACCTGAATGGTTTCTTTTGTGGCAGGGCAAAAAGAACATTCGTCCTCTTGCCTTTCAAGGCAGAAAGAATTCTGTTCCTTTTTTTCAGCGTGAAAAAAGGAACCAAAAACACGCTTGCAAACCGCTGCACGGTTTATGAAGGGCTGACACCGGTGGATTTGCTGCGCAAACCACGGGCCGCCACACGATAGATTACAAGAAACTTGTAGTTTTGTCCCGGGCTGACAGCGGCAGGTGTTTTTGGAAACCTGGGGAAAACGTTTTTGAAGCGGTTTTTTTGAAACAATTATTAAAATAGCTGCCATTATTTTAATAATGCAAATAAATTAGCGCAAACAGAACAGTTTTGCATAGCAGTATTTGTCAAAGAGGATAGGATGGAAAAGGGAAGGGGACGGCCCCCTTCCCTTTTCTACCTATTTGGAAGCAAACAAAAATCCGCCGTTATTTCTTCGGCGGATGAGGTTTGGGGTCGTCTGTAAGTCCCAGCAAATAGTCGGTACTGGTATTATAAATTTTACTTAAAATTTTGATATAAAAGACGGGTACAGCAATCATCCCTCTTTCATATTTAGAGTAAGTTGCTTGGGAAACATTTAATATGGTTGCAATATATTTTTGCGTATACCCCTTTTGTTTTCTAAGGAATTTAATTCTATTGTAAAACATATTTTGCAACCCTCCAAAATTTTAATTATAGAAACATTTTTAAAAGAAATGTCTATTCAATTAAGTTTCCTAAAAAATAATTATTTCTGTTTTAGATAATAACACATAAAAAGATAAAAGTCTTATTTTAGCTCAAAATGAGCTAAAATAAGACTTTTTAAAAAATCCACCGTTATTTTTTCGGTGGATAGGGTTTTATAATATCGGTAAGTTCCAGTAAATAATCCGTACTGGTGTTATAAAAATTTGCTAATTTTATAATACATTCTACAGGAATATTTCTGGTGCCTTTTTCGTAATGAGAATATGTTCTTTGTGCTATATTTAAATATTCTGCAATTTCTTTTTGCGTAATGTCGCTATCTTCACGCAAATTTTTTATACGAACAAATTTCATATTTTCACCTCAAATTAAGCATACCAAATATAATTTGAGATATTGACTTTTAGTCCAACATGGGCTAAAATTGTGGTGTATCCGTTTCTCCTAATAGCCAGTTAATACTAACGCCTAAAACTTTGGCGAATATTTTTAATTCAATATCATATACAGGACGTTTTCCGCGTTCAATATTTGATAAGACGGGTTGAGAAATATCTAAACCCTCTACCTGTAGTTTTGCAAGTAAGTCTTTTTGATCCATTGGTGGATTACGCATAAAACGTGCAGCACGTATTCTATGACCGACTACATTTTTTTCCATAAATATGCTCCACAATTATAATTATTACTTTTCGTTATTCTATATTATTTTATGCAATAAAATATAATCTAAAATTATAAATATAAATTTAGATTATATAGAGGAAAATTATTTTGAAAAACTTCACTATTTTCATCGGAAAACGAATCCTACCCAAACGAATTATTAAAAAAATCCAGAAAAATTTCATAATTCTTCTGAAAAATCAGCTTCAAAACGGTACAGAAATTTTTTGCACCAGTGGCGCCATTGGCTTTGAAACAGCCGCGGCGACGGCGGTGATTCGTCTGCGCCGAAAAAAACGATACCGGCATATCCAGCTGGTTTTACTGGACTTCGGTCACGATCAGGGACTGTACTGGAACCAAAGAAGCCGGCGTACCTATGAAAAAATCCGCCAAAAGGCGGATCGCATCGTCCCGGTCCCAGGCGGGGATGCGGAGTCAGATCTGGATCTGTATAAAAGGGTGCTGGAAAAAGCAGATGCCGGCGCGTGTCAGGTTTGTTGTCTGCCGGATCGGCGGGACGGCACGGCAGAGCTGGTAAAGCTGGCCAGGCAAAAAGGCTGCCGGATCCTGGATATACGGGAAGGAAAAGGGAAAAATGGACTATAGCACCAAGCAAGCGGGACGGCTTTGGTATATTACGTGGAGAATGCACCATTTGTGCAGAGAGAAAAACTGGACTCAGGCGGACTTGGCATATCATGCCCATGTGAAGCTGCGGCGGATTCGCAGGCTGGAGCATGCTATATCTATTAAAAAGGTGGATATGGACATCCTGTACCGGATTGCGGACGCCCTGGAAGTGCCGGTTACAGAACTGCTAAAGGATTAGGATATCCGAAAAGGGTTCTATAAAATAGAAAGTCTCCCCTGTTCGTGTTTCACAAAGTAAAACATCGGGGTTGGTGGCAAAGCGAAAAGGCCTCCCCCTACTCAAGCCTCCCCTGTGTAAGGGGAGGTGCTCCGGCAAAGCCGGAGCGGAGGGGTTGTTGGAATACGTCCGATTTAAAGAATCTACAAATCCATAGAAAAACAATCCCCCGGTCAGCTAACGCTGACAGCGCCCGAGCGGTTCCTTTAGAACCGCCCACAAGGTGGCCTTGAAAATAATGGATCCGCTAAAAGACTCCACACGGGAATCCTTCCATAAAAAAGCCTTCCGATGTCGGAAGGCTTTTTTCCTTATTCCGTTATTCCGTTTGAACGGTAGGGATCGTGATGATCGACTTAAACAAATCCCCGTCGATTTCAAGCTCCAGCTTTCCTCCCTGCAGCTCCATCAGACTGCGGGCAATGGAAAGTCCCAGTCCGCTTCCCTCCGTGTTCCGGGACCGGTCGCCCCGGACGAACCGCTCCATCAGCTCGTCGCCGGAAATGTTCAGGGGATAGGCGGAGATATTCTTGAAGATGATTCGAATGGTGTCTCCTGTGTTTTCCATATTTAAATATACCCGGGTGCCGGACAGGGCGTATTTGCAGATGTTGTTCATCAGATTGTCGAACACCCGCCACAGCAGTCGTCCGTCCGCCAGGATCAGGCTTTGGGATTCACAGGGGGAGAGCACCACCTGAATGCCGTTTTTCTCCAGACGTTCTTCAAATTCACCCACCGTCTGCTCCAGCAGTACCTGGACATTGGTAGGCGCCTTCACTACATGGATCGCGCCGGAGGAAGCCTTGGATGCTTCCACCAGATCCTCCGTGAGCTTTTTCAATCGGGCGGACTGCCGATCCAGTACCTCCAAATACTGGGCTGCGTTGGGGGAGTCCATCCCTTCCTTTTTCAATAGATCCACATAATTGATAATGGAAGTGAGCGGAGTTTTGATATCGTGGGACACGTTGGTGATCAGCTCTGTTTTCAGCCGCTCGCTTTGCATTTTCTGTTCCAGCGCCACCTGCATTCCATCCCCGATCCGGTTCAGCGTTTCTCCGTGCCGGCGGAAGTCTCCGATGAGATCCGGCAGCTTCACCTGATAGTCCAGATTCCCGTCTGCAATTTCTTCGGCCCCTTTTTTCAGATGCTTCATGTTGATCAGGGCCAAGGCCAGCAGGGGGGTGAGGATCAGCTTCTCCACACACCAGACCAGCAGCAGATATCCCGCGCCGGTAAAACTCAGAAAAATTAGTTCGATCAGACTCAGTCCTCCATAAATCAGCCCTGCCTTCCAAACTAAGGGCAGCCCCCTGCAAATGTAGGCGATCCGATGGGCAATTCGGCGTAAAAAGCGCCAAAGGACAGAGGATATACGGTACAGAAGGGTGCTTTTCCATAGGCCTCCGACTTTTACCCGCGCCGCGATGGAAAGGATCAGGGCCAGGGCCAGCAAAGCGATGCCCACGCAGGCAAGGCTGACTAAAATCATGCTTCCTATACCGTATAGACCGTAGCTTGCCTCACTTATAAAGAATCCAAGCAGAAGCCAGCCAAGGAGGATCCCGACGGCGTACACATCCAGGGGAATCCGGTTGGTACGCTCTAAAACAATCCCTTCCGTATCGGCCCTGTGTCCTGCGCCGCAGAGAAGAAATACAAGAGAGGCGGTGCAAATGGCCAGAGATACGATTCCCAGCACAATCAGTCCCCACTGCATATCGGACAGTGTGTAAGAAAGATACCGGATCCAGTAGAAGGCGTCCATTACCTGGATGTTGTCTACCCAGGCGGTCACCTGTACTGACTCTTCTGTTTCTTTTGGAATCTCGTAGGTCAGCTGAAATATGGGGCCGACATAATCTGTATCCTCTTCTTCATACAGCACCTCTGGGAAGTAGCTTTCCCACTGGGACTGGTGGGAGAAAATATATGCATTCATTTCCTGTTCCGATGCAAAGGTTTTGGTAAACGTTTCGGTATCGCTCCAGTAGAACTGGTAGTCGAAGGAAGTCTTGGCGTACGTTCCCTCCCCGCTGCCGTTGGAGAAAATTTCTTCTCCCTGATATTCAATGGTGAAAAGCATATTGGTCTCGTCCGGGCCGTAGGTGTCCTGAAAATCCTCCAGCAGCTGCTGTGCTTCTTCTCCCGTTTCATCCCGGTCCATGGCGTATTTATAGTGGGTATATACATGATCCGCAGCGTCAGCGGCCTGGGAACTGAGCGTATGTTCCCAAAGGGAATTGATGAAAGATCTGCCGCCATCTATATATACGCTTTCCGAGAGCATCACAAAAATTCCTGCTGCAGACAGCACAGCGGCAGCGAGACTAATCACAAAAAGGAATACAGCCAGTACTTTGAGTCCCACGCTGTAGCGGATTTTATACGTTGTAGTATTCACAAGATATCCTTTCTATAGGGGCCTCATTTATTCCCGGGGCCCTCCATTTTATAGCCCTGCCCCCACACTACTTTTAAATAGCGCGGGTCTGCAGGATTGATTTCGATTTTCTCCCGCAGGTGGCGGATGTGTACAGCAACGGTGCCCTCCGATCCCATCGGAATGTCCTTCCAGACTTTTTGGTAGATATCTCTGGGGGAGAAAACCTTTCCGGGAGACTCCATAAAAAGATGCAGGATCTCAAATTCTGTAGGGGTGAGGCTGACCTCCTCCCCGTCTACGGTGACGCGCTTTTCCCGATCGTCCAGGGTAACGGTGCCAACGGTGCAGGTATCTGTCCGCACAATGCCTCCGCCGCCCAGCTGCATATAGCGGCGCAGGTGGGAACGCACTCTGGCCAGCACCTCTACTGGGTTGAAGGGCTTGGTGATATAGTCGTCTGCGCCGATGTTCAGTCCCAGTACTTTGTCGGTATCCTCACTTTTGGCGGTGAGCAGAATCACCGGGACGTTGCTTTCCTCCCGGATTTTTGCCGTTGCGGCGATTCCGTCCATCTGGGGCATCATGATATCCATCAGAACCAGGTGGATTTCATTTTGCCGCAGAATCTGCAGCGCTTCCATGCCGTTGTAGGCTTCAAATAAGGTATAGCCTTCCGGGGTGAGATATATTTTCAGTGCAGAAACGATATCTCTCTCATCGTCACAAATCAAAATGTTGTACATATCCGTACCTCCTGGATGTATGATACCAAATTGCTTTTTAAGAAGCAATCGGGAAAAATCTTAAAAAATTTTTAAGATGACAACATTTTTATTGTAGCACAAAAACGCAAGGACATCTATAGGAAAAAGTTGAAACCTGCAGCTTGAAATAACAAAGAAAGCGTTTTGCTCCGCAATAGAAAGCCATACTCTGGCCATGTCCGTGGCTTACTGTGTGCTTCCCGGCGGTCAGCAAAGCCTGTACAGACCTTCGCGTAAGGTGGATAGTCACAGCAAGACATTGCAGGGCCTGCAACAGCACTGTAGTCGTGCAGCCCGGAACAGACAGGCAGTCTGCACTAAACGAACGCGATAGCAAAGCCGGGAATCCGGCTTTGCCCTAACGGATCGCTGTGCGATCCGCAGAAAGCGCTTTTGGGTACTTTTGCCGCGTCTGGCAAAAGTACCATCGTTCCCCTGCTAACGGAAAGCAGGAAAGAACCTGTTTCTCTTCTAAGAGGAAGGAAAGGATGTTCCTCTTCCAAGAGGAAAAGAAGAGAAGTTCCTTTTGTCACATCACAAAAGGAACCAAAAACACAGAAAAGGGAAGGGGAATTCCCCTTCCCTTTTCAAACCCATCCCCTTTGACAAATGTGGGTATAGCCACCTTTTCGGTATGCGTAAAGTTTCCAGCAGCTGCAAGATATACAGGGAATAAAACGATATCATCTGTCTAAGACAGAGACAAATGCGGTTTGAAGGGGGGATAGCTGTAAAATAAAAAAGTCTTCCAGAAGAAGACTTTTTCTTTTTATTTGTTTTATTTGATTGAAAACAGCAGATCCCCATAGCTGGGGTATGGCCAAAAATCTGCCGCGGTCAGCTGCTCCAGCGCATCCGCATCGGCGCGCAGCGCCTTCATGGCAGCAAGCACCGTGTCTTTATAATAAAAGGCAGCGTCCTTGGAATCTGCAATGGCCTCCACTCCGGCGAGGGAGGATTCCAGCTTTTCCAGATGGTCATAGAATGAATCGGTCAGCACCGAAATTTTTTCCAGCAGCTTTTTTTCCGCCGTACAGGAAACGTAAGCCCCCTTTGCCTCCAAATTGGCTGCAAGCTGTGCCGCATAATCGCTTACTGCTGGGAAAATATCGTGTCTTGCCATATCGATCATGGTGAGGGCTTCGATGTTCAGGGTTTTACAGTAGTTTTCCAAATTGATTTCGTAGCGGGACTTCATCTCCAGCTCGGAAAATACCTTATGGGTGGTAAACAGCGCAACATTTTTTTCATCCAGCAGATGGGCCAGTGCCTCCGGAGTTGTTTCCAGGTTGGAAAGCCCCCGGCGCCGGGCCTCTTCGATCCAGCAATCGTCGTATCCGTTGCCGTTGAAGAGGATTCGCTTGTGATCTCGGATGGTTTTTCTGATCAGTTCGTGGAGCGCGCTGGTAAAATCCTCTGCTCCCTCCAGTGCATCGGCAAACAGCCGAAGCTCCTCTGCAACAGCAGTGTTCAAAACCGTATTGGGAGACGCGATGGACTGGGAGGACCCGGCCATACGGAACTCAAACCGGTTACCGGTAAAGGCAAAGGGGGACGTCCGATTGCGATCGGTGTTGTCCTTTGGAAACTTCGGCAGTACATGGACGCCGATTTTCATCTGTACCGTTTCCTTGGAATCATAGGGGCGGTCTGATTCAATTGCCTCCAGGACTTCCATGAGCTCGTCTCCCACAAAAATAGACATCACTGCAGGGGGCGCTTCGTGGGCGCCCAACCGGTGATCGTTGGCGGCACTTGCAACAGATATGCGCAGCATATCCTGATACTGGTCGACTGCTTTGATTACAGCGCACAGGAACAGAAGAAACTGGGCATTTTCATAAGGGGTTTGTCCGGGTTCCAACAGGTTCGTTCCGGTATTGGTGAGCATGGACCAGTTGTTGTGCTTGCCGCTACCGTTAACCCCCTCAAAGGGCTTTTCGTGGAGCAGGCAGACCATTCCATGGCGGTCTGCAATTTTTTTCATCATTTCCATGGTCAGCTGGTTGTGGTCTACCGCAATGTTGCTGGTGGTGAAGATAGGCGCCAGCTCATGCTGCGCGGGAGCTGCTTCATTGTGCTTGGTCTTAGCCAGTACCCCCAGCTTCCACAGGGTTTCGTCCAATTCCGCCATAAAGCCGGACACGGTCGGCTTCAGGGTGCCGAAATAGTGGTCGTCCATCTCCTGACCCTTAGGCGGCTTGCAGCCGAACAAAGTGCGTCCGGTATAGATCAGATCCTTGCGTGCTTCATACGTTTCCCGGGAAATCAGAAAATATTCCTGCTCCGGTCCCACTGTGGTTTTGACACCGGTCACATCATCATTTCCAAACAGCTTTAAAACTCGCAGCGCCTGTTTGGACAGGGCTTCCATAGAGCGCAGCAGGGGGGTCTTTTGATCCAGCGCCTCTCCCCCGTAGGAACAGAACGCGGTTGGAATACACAGGGTACCCTCTTTAATAAACGCATAGGACGTGGGATCCCAGGCGGTGTATCCTCTGGCTTCAAAGGTGGCGCGCAGACCGCCGGAGGGGAAGGAGGAGGCATCCGGCTCTCCCCGTACCAGCTCTTTCCCGGAAAACTCCATGATTACACCGCCGTTGTCTGTGGGAGAAATAAAGCTGTCGTGCTTTTCGGCAGTGATCCCGGTCATGGGCTGGAACCAGTGGGTATAATGGGTGGCGCCGTTTTCGATGGCCCAGTCCTTCATGGCGTTTGCAACCACGGTAGCAACTTCCAGACTCATCCGCTTGCCGTCCCGAAAGGATTTTTTCATCAGCTTATAGGTATCCCTGGGCAGCCGTTCCTGCATGACCTTTTCGTTGAAAACGAGACAGCCGAACATTTCCGGTACAGCTTTCATATGTACACCCCCGTAAAAATAGCATGGAACAAAGAATAGAGAAAGCGCCGCAGAAGTCACTGCAGCGCCGGAACCTTTTCTATAACCATTATACTGGCCGGTCTAAAATCTGTCAAGGCTTTTTGATGAAAAAGCAAGGGCGGGACAAAGGTTTTTACACTTTATACAAGGGGAGCTTTTAATAGGGAAATCCGGTTTGTAGAAAATTATGGGACAAACCGGATTCTAAGAACGTCACAAAATGATCCCGCCGCCAATAAGACGATCCCCGTCGTACAGCACCGCGGACTGCCCGACAGATACGGCCCGCTGGGGCTGATCAAATTGCAGGCGGAAGGTGTCCTCTCCTGCTTCTGTAACTGTGGCGGGAAAGGACTTTTGATTGTATCGGATCCGTGCCTGCACCCGGATCGGCCTCTCCGGGGGGCAGCCCGCGATCCAGTTTGCCTGCCCTGCCAGCAGCTCTCCGGAGAAAAGATGTTCTGAGGGTCCCAGAATCACCTGATTGGACGCCGCATCCTTGCGGATTACATACAAAGGCTCCTGCAGGGAAAGGCCCAGCCCCCGGCGCTGGCCGATGGTATAACGGATAATCCCCCGGTGCCGGCCAAGAACCTTCCCGTCTTCGTCCACGAAATCTCCAGGGGGGAAGGTAAAGCCCAGACTTCTTTCGATAAAGGCTGC
>CANQWE010000001.1 GCA_947627475.1 uncultured Clostridia bacterium | reverse complement strand
TGGAAGCAAACTACCCCTCACAGTCGGCTCTGCCAACAGGCTCTCCTTTCACAAGGGGGCTTTTATATAATCCTACGTCATACAAGACACGTACATGACCAGCCCCGGCAAAAGGTACCACCGTTTCCTTGCTTCAATAAGCTGGTACTTTCCCCTGTGGAGATAAAAAAAGACCATCTTTCCCTCGTCTTTTTGCCTGCGGCAAAATTCTGCAATGGATCACCAGCCCAATTTCGACATCACGGCCGCACCGCTCATTCCCCTGGAAACGCGCACTCTGGGAATTGCCAGCGGATTGCATCCGGAAGTATTTGCGCTGTTTACCGTAGTATAGCCAAACGTATAATACCGGGTCGCCTCTCCAATCACAAAGTCATTGACCGTCCCGCCCGGATAACAGATAGCGGTAGGATACCTTTCTGTCAGCTCATACAGTCTATTGGCAGATCCTGCAAACTGCTCCTGCAGTCCTTCCCTGGACAGAGATGTCAGCGTGGGATGAGTAACCGTATGAGACTCAAACCGCACCAAACCGCTGTCCGCCATTTCCCGGATCATATCTTCCGTAAGATACCCAGGCGCATTGATGTTGGCCGTGATCATAAATACCGTAGCCCGGGCACCGTATTTTTTTAAAATGGGAAACATTTCCGTATAGTTGTCCTCATACCCATCGTCAAACGTAAGAATAATGCTCCTGCCTTCTGTCGTACCATACTCACCCGCAAACAAAAATTCGCAGCCGGCGGCTGTGAGCACCTGCAAGTGGTCCTCAAACTCTGACGGACGCACAAACAAATCGGTTAAATTGGTATAAGGTTCTTCTAAAATCAAATGATACATCAATGCAGAAGGTGCATATTGTCCCGCCGGCTCTCTACCTTCGGCAAAAGGATCTGCAGAAAGATCAATTTCTCCGCCGCCTATAATTTCTATCGTCTCCAACGGAGGCGGCGCGGTGCTTTCCGGCTGCGGAGGCACTGTCGTTTCGGGGATCGGCGCAGTGGTCTCAGGTGCAGTACTTGGAACGGCGTCAGCGGTAGACTGCCCATCTTCTGTGATCAGTCGGGAATCCTCCTCCGGGGCTGAGGGGGAAGCAGGCCGCAGCGCCGACTGCGCACAGCCGGATAGCAAAAGGGCTGACAACAATAGAGCCGTTTTTTGTATCATGCGCCATCTTTTTTTCATAATAATCTCCGTTCCGCCGCAGGCGGCGGCAAAATAGTAGTGAAATTTGGCTGTTCCTTTTTCAGAAAAAATGGGCCTGCTCCGATTTAAAGAAGAATTTTTGCGTAAAATCCTATACTGAATTTAATGCAATATAATCTTTCTTTATATAATAGTATTGTACACAATCCAGCAAAAGCTGTCAATCTTTTTCTTATTTCCAGAAATTGTGCTATATTCCTTCAAATCACTTTATAACCTTGTTTTTTCTCGAAAAATGTTGTATTATGTTAAACAGAAAATTTTATAAAGAAGGTGAACCCATGATCATATCCACAAAAGGTCGCTATGCGCTGCGGGTTATGCTGGCCCTTGCAGAAATACAGGATGGCAGCTTTGTTCCCTTAAAGGAAATCGCAGAAAAAGAAGATATTTCTCTAAAATATTTGGAAAGCATTCTTGTGATCCTCAGTCGGGCCGGATTTGTGGACGCGCTGCGGGGGAGAGGCGGCGGCTACCGGCTTGCCAAAGCCCCAGCAGATTATACAGTGGGGAACATTTTACAGCTGACAGAAAGCACCATGGCGTCTGTATCCTGCCCGGAATGTGCCGACGGGGTATGCGACCGGTCCGGAGCGTGTAAAACCCTGCCGTTGTGGAAGGGCCTGGACAAAGTCGTAGCCGCATATCTGGATGCTGTTACCTTAGAAGATTTGATGGACCCTGCTTTTTTTGAATCGAACAGATGAGGATATCCGCATGAACAAGGAATTGCGTCTGCGGCCTTTGTTTGGCGGATGCCTGGGGATGTATCTGGGTGCATGGGGGCTCAATGCTCTTTTGGCCCACAGTATTTGTGGAAAAGAAATCCGGGCCGCTCTTGGGATTTTGTTTTTTCTGGCTGTCGCCGCTGTGCTGATCCTGTGGTTTCGACCGTGTAAAATCAAACAAAGGCGAAAGACGGGAGCAGGCACTATCGGTACCTGGCTCCCGTTTGTGATTGCTCTTTTGATAGGCTGCTGCATAGCCAATCTGCTCACCCTAAGCGAGGAAATTCGACAAGAGCATTATGACGCCCTGTCAGGACAGCAGTCTCATATAACCGGCATCATTATGGAAGAAAAATGGACCTCTGCCTATAGCAATATATATACAGTTTATATCGATTCCATTGACGATGAAAAAGACAGCTTTCTGGTGAGTATGGAAACAGAAGAGAAATTGGAGGTAGGCGCCGGCGTAGAGGGCACCCTCTCCTTTGAAAAGCTGGGAGCGCAACAGATATTCGATCCGGACCAGCGGGAATATTCCCGATCCAAAGGGGTGCGGGCAGAAGCGGTAGCCATGGATATCCAGTTTGTGGACAAGGCCGCCCCGCCGGTACAACAAATTCTGCTGTGGGGCAAAGGTGTGCAAAAATATCTCTCTGCCATTCTGACAGATTTGCTTGAAGAGGATGCAGGCGGGTTTGCAGCCGCCCTGTTTTTGGGAGACCGGGATGTTTTGCCGGACCAGGTCAAACGGGATTTTGGACGGCTGGGCATTTCCCACATCCTGGCGCTGAGCGGCATGCACCTGACTGTGGTTACCGGATTTGCCGGCGCACTGGGACGAAGGATCGGCCGACGTTGGGGAACAGGATTTTCCATAGGGGTAGCCATTTTGTACATGATTATTTCTGGCTTTACCCCTTCTGTCACCCGAGCAGGGATTATGCTGCTGATTTGCATGTTTTTGAAAATTTTTGGAAAGGGAAGCGACAGCTTTACCAACCTGGGCATCGCCGTATGCACAATTCTTTTGTGCAGTCCCGGCGCCGCCCGGGATGTAGGACTGTTGCTCTCCTTTTGGGGTGTTCTGGCAGTGCTACTGTATAATCAAGCCACAAAGAAGCCCGCATTTTCTGAGGAAGAGCAAAAATCCGGCATCCTTGCCGCGCTGCTCCGGCGGATCAAATCGGTAGGAAGCTTTTTCCTTTTATCCGTGTGCGTAGTATTATTCATGCTGCCGCTCACCTGCCTGCTGTTTGGTCAGGTTTCTGTATTGGCGCCCCTCTCCTGCGTGATTTTCAGTCCGCTGGCCACCATGCTGCTTTGGATGCTCCCCCTATTACTGCTTACATCCCCCTCTCCTCTGTTCACCGGGCTCCTGCTCCCCATCGTGCGATGGATCTGTGACTTGACCATAGATCTTTCCGCAGCCCTGTCCGTACTGCGCAATGTCTGCATTTCCACGTACTATCCATTTGCGCCCCTGCTGACAATCGCCGTATTTTGCTTTGTCCTATGGGCGCTGGCTGCACGAAAAGGAAAGCGGCGCGTCCCGGTTTCCTGTACGGTAGCCACACTGCTGGTGCTTAGCGGCTGTATCGTAGGATGGCGTACGGCCCACGCAGATCAAACTGCAGCGGTCATGATCAACAGCGGCATGGACAACGGAACCTGGACAGCCAAAAACGACGGCCTGGTTGTAACACAGGGCGAACATGCCCTTCTTATTGATATAACGGCTGGAGGATACGCCGCCCTGCGGAGGGGAGCCGACGTATCCAAACCCCTTTACTGTACAGAAATTGAAGCGGTGATGCTGACCCACTTGCATAATAAGCATATCGAATCCCTGGAAAAGCTGTGGAAACGGGAAATGGTACGGCAGATTTGGATACCGGACGAGGATACGGAGACGGCCTACCGCCTGTATGAAAAGGCCGCGGCTGCAGGAGTGGAGATCGTTACATATACCCCCGGAGAGATCCTCTCCTTTCAGGGTGCCCGGATCGTCACCTACGAAAGCAAATATCTGGACCGGTCGGTTCAGCCGATCATCCGGTTGGACGTAGAGGCAGGGGCCAGCCGTCTGGTCTATTTGGGGGCATCCTGGGCAGAAGCCTGCAGATTGGATGAATTCCAAACACAGGATACGGAGGTTTTATGGTTTGGCGCCCACGGACCTTTATATAAAGCCGACATATACGTATCGGAGCTTTCAGCAGTAGGAGCAGTATTTCGCACGGGTGAGGCCCTGGAATATGTACATATAGAAGGCAAGCCTGCGTCTCCATATTATTTTGTCTTTCCAAGGGAATAGACATTGACATTTTCTCCCTGCTCCTGTATGATGAAACAGACAACGCAACTTGCCGATTTGGAGGTATCCTATGAATCAATGGACTGTCGGAAATGCCCGGTTCACCGCAATCACCGATGGGGTGATCCGCATGGAATACACAAAGGACGCGGTCTTTGCAGACGGCGCCACCTTGTTTGCCAATCGTTCCTGTCCTGCCGCAGGGGCAGCCTTTACGCAGGAAGGGGATATCGTCACCATCGCTACAAAAAAACTAACCCTCACCTACCGTGTCGGCGCGCCTTTTGCACCGGAAAGCCTGTCTGCCAAAATTCACACGGGGAAGGTAGAAACCACTTGGAAGTATGGGGACAAAAACGAAAACAATTTGGGGGGGACCCTGGCTACTCTGGACGGAGTAGACGGGCACAGGCCCCTGCCGGATGGGTTGCTGTCCCGGGACGGATGGCACGTGATCGACGATTCGGGAACCCCCGTTTTTGTAGACGGCTGGCTCCAGTGCCGCAGTCAAGAGCACCTGTGTGATCTGTATCTCTTCGCATATGGGCATGACTATCCGGCGGCTCTGCAGGATTTGGCATTTGTATCCGGAAAAATGGCTCTGCCCCGCAAGTATGCACTGGGCTCCTGGTATTCCCGCTGGTGGAGGTACAGTGCAGAACAATTTCTCCAGCTTGTAGACGAATACGACGCCAACGATTTTCCTCTGGATATTCTGGTGATGGATATGGACTGGCACTATCAGGACTGGGGGTATGAAGAAGGGGATCCCCGGGCCCTTTACGGCTACGGCCACGCCGGAGGAAATCTGGGATGGACCGGATATACCTGGAACCGGCGGGAAATTCCTGACCCGGCGGGACTGCTGGCACAGCTGCACCGGCGGGGGATCGCCGTTACCCTCAACGACCACCCTGCAGACGGGATCCGGGATCACGAGGAGACCTATCCCGCATTTACGAAGATGCTGCGTGAAAAGCATTACCAGGAAGAAGTGCCCCTTATCCCGGACAAGCAATCGGAGCGGGAACGGGAAAACAGCAAACGGGATGTAGTAAACTTCCGGTTCAACGCCGGCAGCCGGGATTATATGGAAGCTTTTTTTGAAAGCACCCACACCCAGTATGAAAAAATGGGGGTAGATTTCTGGTGGCTGGACTGGCAGCAGGATTATCTGTATCCCACGGTAAACGGGCTGGGGACGCTCACCCATTTGCCCTGGCTGAACTACCTGTATTATGCCCATTCCAGAAAAAATGGGCTGCGGGGCATGTCCTTCTCCCGTTGGGGTGGGTTCGGCGATCACAAGCATCCGATCTACTTCTCCGGAGACACGGTCTCTACCTGGGATACCCTTGCCTTCCAGGTTTATATGACTGTCAGTGCGGGGAATGCAGGCTGCTTCTGGTGGAGTCACGATATCGGCGGCTTTGAAGATCCAAGTCCCGAGAAGCAGTCCGAGCTATACGTGCGTTGGGTCCAGTTCGGCATTACCTCCGCGGCGCTTCGGCTCCATGTGTGCGGCAATGAAAAAATCGACCGCCGGCCCTGGACATGGGGAGAGCCCTACTGCTCCGCCATGCGGGAGATGTTCCATCTGCGGTCTATGCTGATTCCCTATCTGTATTCCATTGCCTACGAGAGCTATCGGGACAGTGTTCCCATGCTACGCCCGCTGTATTTCTTCGACAGTGAAAACAAAGAAGCATACGATCACCCCACTACCTATTACCTGGGCGGTTCTATGCTGGCTGCTCCTGTTTGTCAGCCGGGAGAAGGGGAGACGTTTCTTGCTCTCTCAAAGGTATATCTTCCTGCAGGCACTTGGTACGACTACTTTACAGGGATTCGGTATAAAGGCGGCCAGGTGATCACCATACAAAATGATCTGTATTCCTTTCCTCTGTTTGTAAGGGCAGGTAAGCCCCTTCCAATGCAGCCCTACACCAACCGGATGACCAGTACGCCCCTCTCTCATCTGATCGTAAGAATCTTTGGAGGAGAAGAAACTCTTTCCGACAGCTTCACCCTGTTTGAAGACGATGGCATCACAGAAGGCTATATGTCCGGCGCGTACAGGGCCACAGAGCTTATCTACAAATACGACGGCAAAAACCGTACTTTTTCTTATACGCCCACCGGAGACGGATACCCCGGAGAATGTACAAGCAGGACTCTCACCTTGGAGCTCTGGGACATAGAAGAAGCCCGCTGTGCAGACGCGCCCAAAGGTACTGCCTTTACCTATGATGCAAACCGGCGCTGCGGTAAGCTGGAAATCCCCGGGTTTTCCCCGACGGATGCTTTCTCTGTGACCTTGACAAATTTGTAAAAAAAAGCGGCAGCTTTGCTGCCGGTTTTTTACTTTACAAAATATTCGATAGGTCCGCCTCCCCTGTCAATCATCTAAGATTGATACGGGGATCTCATTGGCGCTGCAGTACTCGTGTATCGTGCTGTCCTCCCTGCAGTGCACTGTCACCTGCTCTGTATAAGCAAGTATGCCTTCTCCGATCTGCTCCACCGT
Organism: uncultured Clostridia bacterium; assembly: GCA_947627475.1. Classification (GTDB taxonomy): domain Bacteria; phylum Bacillota; class Clostridia; order Oscillospirales; family CAG-272; genus Avispirillum. Next base: position 120,939 of record CANQWE010000001.1, on the reverse strand, counting down.
ATCCGGTACAGTGATAGACGCAAGCTTGTTCATCTCAGAAAACGCATACGCATCTACCAGCGTCACCCCATCGGGAATGGAAAGCTCCGTAATCTCCCCGCAGCTTACAAAGGCATACACACCAATGCTTTGAATACCCCTAGGCAGCACAATACTGCGCAAACTGGTACACTGAGCAAAAGTATAATCCGGTATAGACGTAAGAGAATCCGAAAGCGTCGCCTTTTTCAGACCAGTACAATCGGCAAACACAGACTTATCCAAAGTTTCTACCGAATCCGGCAGCTCGATCTGTGGCAAAGCGATACAGTGGCAGAACGCATATTCGCCGATACTTTTCAGGGTGTCCGGCAAAGGGATGGACTCCAATTTTTCACAGTAGTAAAAGGCTGCTGCTTCAATGGATTCCAAACGGGAGGGCAGAATCACCTTCTCCAGCGCCAGGCAGTTGTTGAAGGTAGCCTCTTCGATAACCGTGACGCCTTCAGATATCTTGACCTCTGTCAGCGATTCGCACAGATTGAACGCATTTGCTCCGATCTGCTCCACCGTGTCCGGCATATCGATTTCTTCTAACGCATAGCACCCTTCAAAAGCGCCTTCTCCAATGGACATTACTCCCTTTGGAAGCGCAATACTTTTCAGTGCCTTGCACATATAAAACGCGCTGTCTCCCACTGTCTTCAGATTTGGCGGCAGCTCTATCCCTTCCAGCGCAGAGCAGAAGGAAAATGCCCCTTCTCCAATCTCTGTAACCGTATCGGGAATGCTTACTTCCTCTAGGGAAGAGCAATATACAAATGTTCCAAGTTCAATTTCTGTAGTTCCCTGTGGAATGGCAATCCGTTTTAAATTTTTGGCATTACCAAACGAATGTGCCTCAAACCGCTTGATCGTATCCGGAAGCAAAATTTCTTCCATAGGACATTCTTCCCCTACATTAAAACACCCAATTCCAATGGTATTCACTGTATGCCCTTCGATTTCTGCCGGGACTTCTACCACTTTGTCATCTCCCGTGTAACCAGTAAGCGTAGCTGTGCCGTCATCGTACACAGAATAAAGAAAGTCCTCCCATTTCTGATTCTCCAGCACAAGAGATGCGCCGTCTGCGTTCTGCCCGTCCGGCACCTCCTTATCCCTTGTAAGCAAAAATATGAGTACAGCACTGCCAGCAATAAGCAAAACCACGGCAGAAAGAATCACGGTAATCCAAATGCTTTTTTTCGTCATCCCCTTTTTCAAGCCGGCTTCATTTGCCCTTTTCTCTTTCATGGTCCTGCTCCTTCACACGCTTCTTTTTCTTATCTCTGCTGTGCAAAACTGCGGATATCGTACATAAAGCTACGCCCACAGTATATATTGCCAAAAAAATCTGGAACGGAAGATAGGACAGCAGCGTCGCGCCTGCACCTTCCCTGCCACGATCCAAAAATGCCAGCAGAAGCATGCCCGCGCCGCCGCAAAACAGCAGCGCCACGCCTGCCATCCTGCAGCCGTACCATCCGGGAAGCACAGCTGGCGTGGCCTTGTTGGGAAACATAGCCCCTACCATTCCCTCACGGGACAAGCCAAACAACAGATAATTGCCGGTAACATGCAAAGCAGACGCAGCCCGTCGTACAGTCTCTGTGTCTGGCGACTGTGTCCCCGCTTCCCAAGCAGCATAGATCTCCGGCGATACCTCCAGCCGCTGCGCCAGCTCTTGCTGGGATAGTCCCGCCTTTTCCCTGGCTTCCCGCAGACGGTCTGCCAAACTGCGCTGCTCCTCTCTTTTATTTGTATCCTTCACCTTTGTGAATCCTCAGTTTCTTTAAAGCTGTATTATTGTATCATACTTTCCCGTCCCTTTCCACAGTTTTTTGTAAATATTCTATCGGCGTCTGCCCGCCCCCCGGCTTGATTTTCCGGTATCATTCTGGTATACTGTATTTTACAGGAAATAAAAAGGGCGGGATGATCAATGAAAGAAAAACAGACATTTACCGTACGTCTGGATACCCAGCTGTATAAAAAACTTTTGTACGTTGCCCAGCATGAGAACAACACGCTGAACAACCATCTTCTACACATCATCCGCAGCAACGTACAGTACTACGAGAAAACCCACGGAAAAATTAATACGGCGGCGGTTCAGCTGCCGCGGGAAAATACCCAGGAGGACGCCGCAGAAAATGAACAGTAACAAAAACTATGAAAGCCCCTTTTCCACAAGATATGCCAGCGCGGAGATGCAGTATCTTTTTTCTGCCGACATGAAATTTACCACCTGGCGAGCGTTGTGGATCGCCTTAGCCGAAGCGGAGCAGCAGGAGGGACTGGACATCACAGATGAACAGCTTGCCCAGATGCGAGCCCATGAAAAGGACGTGGACTACGAAGCTGCCGCCGCTTATGAGAAAAAGCTGCGGCACGATGTAATGGCCCATATCCATGCCTGGGGGGATCAGATTCCCGGCGCGCGGCCCATCATCCATCTGGGAGCCACCTCCTGCTATGTAGGAGACAATACCGACATGATCATCATGAAAAAAGCGCTGGAGCTGGTGCGGGGCAAGCTGCTGCGGGTGATGCAGAACCTGCGGAATTTTGCTATGGAATACCGGGACATGCCTGCCCTGGCATATACGCATCTCCAGCCCGCTCAGCTGACCACGGTGGGCAAGCGCGCCACCCTGTGGCTTTATGATCTGATGTTGGATTTGGAGGATCTGGATTACGTGGCAAATGGATTGCTTCTGCTGGGCTCCAAGGGAACCACCGGCACCCAGGCGAGCTTTTTGGAGCTCTTTGACGGGGACAGTGAAAAGGTTGCACGGGCAGAAGCATATATTGCCGCAAAGTTCGGCTTTGCAGGATGCGTACCTGTCAGCGGCCAAACCTACACCAGAAAGCACGACAGCCGGGTCATGTCCGTTCTATCCGGTATCGCGCAGTCTGCATATAAATTTTCCGGGGACATGCGGATCGCCCAGTCCTTTATGGAAATGGAGGAGCCCTTTGAAAAGCATCAGATCGGATCCTCCGCCATGCCTTACAAGCGCAATCCCATGCGCAGTGAACGGATTGCATCTCTGGCCCGCTATGTGATCACTGATTCTCTCAATCCCGCCATCACCGCCGGTACCCAGTGGTTTGAACGCACCCTGGACGACAGTGCCAACAAGCGTATTTCCATGGCGGAAGCTTTTCTTGCGGTAGATGCCATTCTGAATATTTATATCAACATCTCCCAGGGAATCGTGGTCAATCCTATGGTGATCCGTTCCAGAGTGATGGACAACCTGCCCTATATGGCCAGCGAAAACATTATGATGGAAGCAGTAAAACGGGGGGGGGACCGGCAGGAGCTTCACGAACGCATTCGGGTCCACTCCATTGCCAGCGCAGAGCAGGTGAAGAAATACGGGAAGCGGCACGATCTAATTCAGCGAATCGAGGCAGATCCTCTTTTCCCTTTGACCAAAGAAGAAATCGAAGCCCAGCTTCAGCCGGAACATTATACCGGGCGCAGCGCAGAACAGGTTTGTACTTTTGTTGAAACCATCGATGCTCTGTTAGAAAAGAACCGCGCTTCTATGGGAGACGGTGCAGAGCTGACTGTTTAATATACTCCCTCTGACGCCGTTCACGAAATGCCTCAGTGGGGGCTTGCAAAGTTTTCGCGAAACACTGCAGCTGGATGCCATAAAGATTTTATTTGTCCCTGCTTTATATTTCTATATCTTTTTGTTTTCTACATATCCTGCAGATGCTGCTAATCCAGTGCATACCGGAAAGTTTGTCCCCACCTTGCTGTCAAAGGGAAAGGGATCGAAAAGGGAAGGGGAATCCCCCTTCCCTTTTCTGTCTTTTGGTTCCTTTTCCACATGGAAGAGGAACGTCCTTCTCTTTTTCCCTTGGGAAAGAAATATTCTTTCCTTCCTCTTAGAAAGAAGTAGGTTCTTCCCTGCTTCTCGAATCAAGGGAAACGAATGGTACTTTCTGCACAAAGTACACCAAAAGTACGCTCTCGGATCGCCCTGCGATCCGTGGTCCCCGGCTTTGCTATGGCGTTTGTTTTCTGCGGACTGTCACTCTGCTCCGGTCTGCACGACTTCAGTACTTTTGCAGATCCTGCAGGGCCTTGCTTTGCCGACCCGCTTTACGCGAAAGTTTGCTCAAACTTTTTTGCCCCCTGGGCATTTTACGCCGCGGCTCGCCAGAGGCGCCTTGCGTAATGCAAGGGAGCACGGCTTTCCCGAGTGGGGGGAGACGCACGCCACCTGTCTTGGGATCAGCTCAAATAAAGAGGGGCTGAGCCCCTCTTTTTCTCATGATAAATTTAATTTTTTCTTTAAAAAATGATTACACAAGGCAAACCCGCCAGCGGACAGCCCTGAATAAAGCAAAATTGCAAAAATCAGCAGAAAGTGTGTAGAACCTTCCGGACTGTGTAGCAGCGAACCGGTAAGCATAGTGTTGCCCACTGTTGATAGCGTTACAAGAACAAAAACAAGCACGGTAACAATGGATATAATCATGTTGATCAGATAGTAAAATCCGATTGCCGCCAAAATTTTGTGCTTCTTTGCGACCACAGCTCCAATGGTTATCGCCGTAAAAATCATAAATGTGGAAAAAACGACGGAGACCAGCGTGAGAAGCAAAGTTTCAAGCCCTATGATCCAGTATGACGGTGTCATATAGGGGAAGATGCCCTGGAAAAATTCCCCTACTGCCCGAAAGGCTTCTGTGTTTAGCAGTGACCCATGGGGGGCTGTACCAATTAAAATATAAAGAAAGATAAAGAATAGAGTGGCGACTGTGGTGATGACGATCCACAAAAGGGTCGACCATGTTTTAGAAAACATGTGGGTAGAGGTCTTTACCGGCAGCGTGTGCGTCAGATATCCTTCGTCGGAGAAAAAGTGTTTATAAAACCGCATAAACACAACGATGGAGGTGATAATTGCAAAGGCAACAAGGATAAAACAGGTACCTGCCACAATCAGCCCCAGCACAATCCGCAGCAGGGTAGCGCCGAAGGTCTGGCTGAAGTCGCTGTATTCCAGGCTGCCCAGCATCTTCATTGCAACACTGCCCAAAACCGTAGTACCCAGTGTCAGCAGCATCAGCGGCAGCACCAATCTGGCAGTGTACTTCATATCGTAGCGAAATAATTTCTTCAGCATCTGAAAACCTCCCGAAACAGTTCGTCAATTCCTTTGCCCAGCTCTTCCCGGACGTTGTCTGCAGAGTTGTACATTACCAGGGCCCCATTGTGGATGAACATAAATTCATCCAGCACTTTTTCCACATCGGAGATCAGGTGCGTGGAAATGAGCACAGTAGAATCCGGATTGTAGTTAGACACGATTGTGTTCAAAATATAGTCCCTTGTGGCGGGGTCCACACCGCCGATAGGTTCGTCCAGAAGATACAGCTGGGCGTCTCTGGACATGACCAGCACAAGCTGGACCTTCTCCTTGGTGCCTTTGGACAGCGCTTTCATTTTTTTATTTGTGTCTACGCCCAAATCCTCCAGCATTGCTCGGGCCTTTTCTGCGTTAAAATCCATGTAAAAGTCTGCAAAATACCGAATGGTTTCCTCCACTTGCATACCAGGATCAAAATATGTGCGTTCCGGCAGATAGGATACGATCCGTTTGGTTTCTACGCCTATGGGCATACCGTTTACAAGCAATTCTCCGGATGTAGGCGTCAGAAGTCCGGCGATCAGCTTGATCAGAGTGGTTTTGCCGCTTCCATTGGGGCCCAGCAATCCAATCACTTTTCCCCTGGGCAGTGCAATGCTGAAGTTATTCAGCGCCAAATCGCTTTGTCCGTAGCTTTTGCTCAAATTGCGGCATTCAAGAATCGGCAGATTCATCCGATTGTGCCTCCTTTTTTAGAATGTTTGTCGGGGATGTTTTGCCCCAGTAAGATTTTGTCAGTCGCGCGGCTTCCTCAGGGGAATAGCCCAGCTCTGTCATTTTTGCAGCGAATCCTTCCACCAGCTGCTTTGCAATGGATTCCCGCGCCCGGGTGATCACAGTATTGTCGGAAGTGACAAACCGTCCCGCAGTTCCCTGGGTCACCACCAGCCCTTCTTCCTCCAATAGGCCGAAAGCACGCTGAATGGTATTGGGATTAATGGACGCAGTCAGTGCAAATTCCCGTACAGACGGCAGCTTTTCGTTTTTACAGTATCGCCCGCAAACGATATCAGAGCGTATTCGATACGCTGCCTGCAAATAGATTGGAATGGTTTGATCAAATGTCCAAGCCATAGCGGCACTCCTTTCTTGTATTATTGTACTAACACAATAATACAATAGTTTGCCGCACTTGTCAACCCCTTTTTTTAAAATAAATTTGAAAGGCACTTCATGGCCGATAACCCATCCGTCAGCTATCGCTGACAATTCTCTAAGTCCTCCGCTGAGGCCTTTTGCAAGGGATTCATACAATCCTTAAACAGCCCCTTGCCAGCAGAGGCAGATTTTGTATTAGACAAAAGATGGGGGAGAAAGGCTGCAGCATAAAATAAGGGGAGAATAATCTTCTCCATCTCATAAATGAACAAGAGGGGCTGGTAAGCCCCTCTTGTTAAAACGTGTAATTGGGTGTAACCGTCCCTATGGAGTAAGAAGCGATGACGTCTTCATGCACTTCGATCTCGTCAAAATGCTCCCGCAAAAACTCCCGGAATACTGTATCCCCTACAGTATTCTGGAATTCATCAAAGAAATCAGAGTTCTCCTTGTCTTGCCATGCGCCCGGGTCAAGCTCCAGCTTTTGGATAATACAGGTTCCGTAGTCTCCTTCCACAACCGCCGTCTCTTGAGGCTCCATGTTCAACGCCTCCTGTATAATATCATAATAGATCTGGTCATCGTAGGTAGTTCCCTTGCTGAAATAATATCCGTTCTCATATGCCTTCAGCTCAGAATATGTCTCGTACAGTTCTCCAAAGGATATGCCGTTCTTTATACCCTCCTGCACCTTTCGGATGGCCTCGTCCTTCTGTGCCTTTGTATCCGCATCCAGCTCTTCGGTGACGGCCTGCCCATTCTCGTCGGTGATGTATTTTCCACTGCTGTCTGTCTGATATCGATATTTATTGTTGATAAAAATCATTTGCAAATGCACAAAGTTTTCCTGATAATACGCCTCCATCTGTGCATTATCAATAGGCGTCTGCCCGTTTTCCCCATACAGGTATTCATATACCTTGGTGGTCTTGGCGTCGTCAATATAGATTTTCTCTAAAAGCTCCATATTGACCCCGTATTCACCCAGCGCCTGATTGAGCAGGTTCCGATTGCCCTGGGCATACTCCTTCAAATAATCGGAAACAAGGTTTTGAATGCTCTCCTTTTCCGACGCGGAAATCACCAGCCCGTACTCCTCAAATAGCTGCATACACACCAGGGTATACTGAATATTTTCCAAAATCACCGCGTCAAAGTACTCTGCCGCGGTCATTCCGTCGATCAGCTCTCCATTCCAGAAGTCCTCTGTGTTCTCTACGTCCTCGTATCTGTATAAAAAGTCTCCTTTATACGTGCTGGCCCAGTAATGATATACATTTTCGCTGATCGATACATCACCCAGCGTCAGCACAGGCGGGCTGGAATCTTTGCCGCACCCCTGCAGGCAGCCGGTAAAGAACAGAAGCAGGCCCAGCAACGCCGCGACACTTTTATATCTTTGTTTCATAAAAGGCATCCTTTCTGCGGACAGGCCCGCTTTTTTATTGTATCATACAAAAACGCTTATTCCTGTACGTCTTTCGGAAGAAACTGTATATATTCCGTTAACAAATCGCACAAAAAGTCTACGGTCTGTGCGCCCCGGGGCTTTTTCACCGTAATGGCCGGCATGGCGCCGATGGTCATGCGGATTGCCCCCGGATATTTGCCGGCAAGCTGCTGCACCGCTGTGAGGTCCGGGCTTTTACCCTGGAGAAGTAGCTCTTTGTCCCGCTCTTCGATTTTTTCCATTCCCGCCTGGATACCCAGCCCCCGTAAAAGGGCGATGCGACACAGCATCATCGCGCTTCTGGGCGGATCTCCAAACCGGTCGCACAGCTCATCGATCATGTCGGAGAAATCTTCCTCCCGTTGGATTCTGGCGATCTTACGATACATCTCCATACGCTGGGACTGATCCCGGATATAGCTTTTGGGAAGATAGGCGTCCGCGCGCACATTGACCGCACATTCCACCCGCGCTTTTTTCTCTTCGCCCTTTTCTTCCAGCACCGCCTCTTCCAAAAGCTTGATATACATATCGTACCCTACCGCTTCCATATGGCCGTGCTGCTGCTCACCCAGCAAATTGCCGGCGCCCCGGATTTCCAGATCCCGCAGGGCGATTTTAAATCCCGCCCCAAAAGCCGCATATTCCCGGATCGCCTGGAGCCGTTTGTCCGCAATCTCCGACAGCTGCTTCATTTTAGGATAGGTAAAATACGCATATGCCCGGCGACTGGAGCGTCCTACCCGGCCCCGGATCTGATGGAGTTGGGACAGGCCGAACCGATCTGCATTTTCAATAATCAGGGTATTTGCGTTGGGAATATCTACGCCGGTTTCAATGATCGTGGTACAGATCAGAACATCGATTTCTCCCTGCACCAGTCCTTCCCACACTTCTTCCAGCTCGTCCCGGTCCATACGTCCGTGGGCCACGGCGCACCGGGCCTCGGGAATGGCCCGTCCCAATTTGCCGGCAATGGTATACAAATACTCCACGTTGTTGTTCAGGTAAAATACCTGCCCGCCCCGGCGCAGCTCCCGACGGATGGCTTCATACAGAATTCCGTCTTCATGCTCCATCACATAGGTCTGCACAGGAGAGCGCATCCCCGGCACATCATCCAGGACGCTCATATCCAATATGCCGCCCATTGCCATGTTCAGCGTCCGCGGAATGGGCGTCGCAGTTAAGGTGAGCATATCCGCGCCGATGGCGGTCTCCTTCAGCTTTTCCTTTTGGGCCACTCCAAAGCGCTGCTCCTCGTCTACGATTACAAGACCCAAATTTTTAAATGCAATGTCCTGGGAAATCAGCCGATGGGTACCGATGACAATATCTGTTTCGCCCCGGCGCAGCCGGCGGAGGGACGCAGCCTGCTGGGCCTTCGTCCGGAACCGGGACAGCATATCTACCGTAACAGGAAACCCCCGGAACCGGCTGAGGGCTGTTTGATAATGCTGATAGGCCAAAATGGTGGTAGGCACCAAAATCGCCACCTGGCATCCCCCGGACACTGCCTTGAAAGCCGCACGCAGTGCCACTTCTGTTTTTCCGTATCCTACGTCTCCGCACACGATCCGATCCATGGGATACTCCGCTTCCATGTCCCGCTTTACATCTGCGATGGCAGAAAGCTGACTGTCCGTTTCCTCATAGGGGAAGGCCGCCGCAAACTGCCGCCCCATATCGTCCTCGGGCGGAAAGGCAATCCCCCTCGCCCGCCTGCGACGGGCGTACAGCTCGATCAGCTCCTTGGCCATCTCCTTAGCGGAGGCGCTGGCGCGGCTTTTGGCTCTTGTCCAGTCGGCGCCCCCCATTTTGGAAAGACGCACCGTGCCCCCCTCGGCGGAGGCGCCGATATATTTAGAAAGCAGATCCAATTGGTCCACCGGCAAAAATAGCTGGTCTGTGCCTGCGTATTTAATCTTGACATAGTCCCGGGACATGCCGTCTACGGTCAGATTTTCGATGCCTTCAAACAGACCGATTCCATACGCCTCATGGACCACATAATCCCCCTCGGTCAGGTCGCTGTAGGAGAGAATCGCCTCCCGATTCTTTTTGGGCACAGACTTTTTTTTGCGCCCTCTTCTACCGGCAGCCACACCCGGTATTCCAGAAAAATTCAAAAAAGCAAACCGGTCTCCGGTCAGTTCAAAGCCCGCGTCCCCCTCTCCGTAAAGTACAGCAATCGGTTTACGGTCTCCCGCCCCGTCAAAAAAGGTAAGAGCTCCGTCCCACAGGGCAGCGGTATATCCCTCTCCCATAAGCATATCTGCAATGTTTCTGCCTTCTGCTTCATTGGCACACAGCACTGCTGTGCGGTATTTTGCCTGCACAAGCTGGGCGAGATCTTCCAGCAGCAGGGAGGTGTTCCCTCCATATGCAGGAATATGCCTGGTGACAAAGTGAAACTCCGCTCCGGGGACAAGGCCCGGATGGCTGCGGGCAAAAGGATCCATCAGAATACTGGGCAGCACCTCCAGCGCCTTTTCCATCCGCGCCCACGGATGGATATAGGTGCCCCGCACCTTATGATACATCTCTCCTGCTCCGATCATTTCCTCCAGGGTCTGCATGGTGAGCATTTCCGCTGCCTGGGCCTGCTGATGAACCGCAGCGGCGTCACACAGCACAGCCAAGCCGTCATAATAATCCAAGAAGCAGGAAGCCTCCGGATAAATCAGGGGAATATACTTGTCTGCAAAGCTAATGGATGCACCGCTGTCCAGAGAGGCAAGCTCACCCTTTAGAATATCTATAGCCCGGGCATTTTCCGTACCCTGGAGTTTTTTCAGCTGTTTTTCACAGGCGGCGCGAATCAGTTCCCTGCTCTGATCGCTGACTGGAATCTCCCCTGCAGGAGGAATCCGGATCGGCTCCCGAACTGACTCGGTAAATCGCTGGGTGACCGGATCAAAATGACCCATCCGGTCGATTTCGTCTCCGAACAGTTCAATACGTACAGGGGCCTTTGCAGGAGGAAATACGTCAATGATCCCTCCGCGCATTGCAAACTGACCGGGACCCTCCACCAGCTCTACCCGGGTGTACCCGCCCCGCACCAAAACTTCTGCCAGGCGGGCTGTATCCAGGGGGCGGTCCATATCCACCACATAGGTGAGGTGGATCAGATCTTCCGGCGGGACGGTAGTTTGCAGCACGGCCTCCACCGTGGCACAGACTACCATAGGCTCCTCGGTAAACAACATGGCAGACAGTACAAAAAGCCTTTCTTGCTCATAGTCACGAGAGGCAGTGGTATTGTGAAACTGATAGTCCCGTACGGGAAAATGATATGCTGTTATGCCCATATCCGACAGACGAAGAGCCGCGTCCGCGGCGGCACGGTCGCTGGAATACAAAAGGAGAACCCGGCGGGATGCGGCCGTCTCATCGGCAGTCAGGGCGGCGAGAAACAAAGGGGATGCGCCCTCGCACAGTCCGTTGACGCAAATGGGACGCGGCACCGCCCGGCGGCGGGATGCGGCCACCGCGTCGGTAAGGGCTGTATATTCCCTGCAGCCCCGCATAGCGTGCAATAGAAGTGTTGGATGATTCATGTGTCGTACTCCGCTTGTGTCTTTTGGGAAGGAGCAGGCTTCATACCGTTGAAACGGCCCATAGCCTCCTCCGGTTTTCCATCCATAATCAGCGCAGCGGCCTCATAGCATGCCGCAAAGCACGGGGCCATCTGTTCCAGGTCTGCGTCGCCAAGCTTTCCCAGCACCCAGCTTACCAGATCCCCCTGCTTTTTTTCGCCCACACCGATACGAATACGGGGAAATGTATCTGCGCCCAAATGATAAATAATATCCTTCAGGCCGTTATGTCCCCCGTCTGTTCCACCGGCACGGATCCGCATCCGTCCCGGCGGCAAATAAATATCGTCTACCAAAACAATGATATTCTCCGGCGGGATTTTATAGAAGGCTGCCGCCTCCCCCACTGCCTGCCCGGACTGATTCATAAAGGTTTGCGGCTTCATCAGCAGCACCCGGTGGCCGCCGATCTCAACAGATGCATTCATAGAGTGGAATCGGACCCGGGTACACTCTGCAGCGCACCGCCGGGCAATATGATCCGCAGCGATGAAGCCGGCGTTGTGTCGGGTTCGGATATACTCCGATCCGGGATTGCCCAATCCCACGATCAAATGGGTAGGGGCACCGGCCGGCTCCTTTTTCTCACTCCCAATTTTTTTAAACAGTTCAAAAATATCTGCCACGATCCGTTTCCTTTCCGCCTTTTATACACGCAACAAGCCCGCCTCGAAAGCCGTGGCGGGTGCCTGTAGTTTCTATGGAGCAGTCCCGGCAAATGAATAAATGGAACATCTACATTTCTCTCCCTCCGACTCGCTGCGCGCCCCCTCTGATGAGGGGGCGTTAGAGAGGATACACCATCCTCTTGTACGCAGGCTGCTGGACGCCTCTTTCACAGTCATATCAAGAGGCTGGGTATTACGTCAGCGGCGGTAGGGGAGTCCTTATCGCTTCCCTTCACATATTTGCTGGGACTGCACTTTTTCTGTCAGAGTAATATTGTACATGAAATAGGGCACTTTTGCAATGGAAAATGAAAAGAAACTATAAAATTTCGGGATTGTTTACATATTTCTTATTGTAATTCCAGAGGGCAGGGGCTATAATCAAGATGTAGTATTTTACCTTATGCCAATGAAAGGAGCAGCCATGTCCAAAAAGAAAAAGAAAAAAGCCCTGCCTATCCAGGATGAACCGGCAGAGGAGACTGCTTCTGTCACAGAAACAGTTCACGAAATACATGAGACAGACGATGATCCTATCATGATGCCTGCACCGGATGTGGAAATCCCCCGCAGCAAAGACTTTACCCAGGAGGATTTTACCCAGTCTGTAGATACAATTACCAGGGAGGAGCTTATGGCAAAAAAAGCTGCGGCGTCCGATACAGAAAGTACGCCCCCGAAAAAAAGAAGCAAGGCGGCAAATATTTTGCAGCTGGCTCTGCTTGGAATTTTCGGCTCTATTCTTGTGGTCAGCCTGATTATGCTGGGCCAGAACATTTGGGGCAAAATCGAGGGCGGCAAGATATACGACGACGCCTCAGAGAACTTCAATTTGTTTATCCCCGGTCAGACAAACGCCTCCGGCGCATATCCATGGAACAACACGCTGGCCTGCCTTTCCGGCGATGCGGCCCTCCAGTCCCTGTTTGACAGAATCAACTCCGGAAGGGGAGACGGCGGCGCTTCTAACAATACCGGATACGACCAGCAGCTGGAGCAGATGCGCGCCAGCCTTACGTCCCTGCGGGAAATCAACAGCGACGTATACGGATGGATCTTTGTGGAAAACACGAAGATCAATTACCCCATCCTGCGGGGTACGGACAACGATTACTATTTGGATCACTCCTATAATCACAACTATCTGCCTATCGGATCTATTTTCTTAGACTTTACTACCAAAGACCTGATCACCGACAACTATAATGCAGTCCTGTACGGACATAACGTAGCGGCGGGATCTATGATGTTCCACGACGTGACCAAATTTTTAAATGAAGACACGTTCTACAACTCGAAAATTTATATCTATACCATGGACGGCGTATATATTTATCAGCCGGTATCCATTTATCAAACCACCGCCGACTATCAGTATTTCCGTACCGAATTTGGTACAGAGGCCTCCTTCTTAGAATTTGCAAAAGAAGTGGTGTCCAACTCCAAATTTCCCTCTGACGCAACCTTTTCCTCCGGGGATACGATGATCACCTTCTCCACCTGCACCAACGGTGCGCCGGATGGCAGATACGCCCTCCATGCAAAGCTTGTGGAGACGGTCAGCTGATGGGAGAAACATTTGCCCATCTGATCTGTCCCATATGCGGCACGCTCCTGACAAAAGAAGGAGCCAGTCTATACTGCAGGGGAGCGCGACGGCACTGCTATGATATATCCGCCGCCGGATATGTGAATCTGCTGCCTCCCGGCAAGAAAAACAATGCCCGGGCAGGGGACGACAAGGAAATGCTCCGCTGCCGCAGCCGGTTTCTTTCCGGGGGATGGTATGATCCCATATCCGAGACGGCCGCCCGGCTGGGCGGAGAAGCGACTGACAAGGATCCAAAAAAATTTTTCGTAGATGCGGGCTGCGGCGAAGGATACCACACCTGCAACATCGCCCGGAATCTGCCGGATGGCAGCGCGTCCTGTTTTGGTATCGGCATAGACGCCGCCAAAAGCGGTGCGGCGGCAGGAGCCAAGCTTGCCAGAGCCGCGGGAATAGACGGCGTGCAATTTATCGCCGGCAATATTTTTGCCATGCCCCTGGAAGACCAATGCGCAGATCTTGTGTATAGTATTTTCGCCCCCATCCCAGGTGTCGAGGCGGCCCGGATATTAAAGCCGGGTGGCGCGTTGATCGTGGCCTGTGCCGGACGGGAGCATCTGTGGGAGCTGCGCTGTCAGCTGTATGGACGGCCCCGTGTAGGAGAAGGGGTACAAATGCCGGCAGGCTTTGCGGTCGCCCACAAAGAGACTCTTTCCTATGCGATCCATCTGCCACACCAGGATGCGATCCGTTGCCTATTTGCCATGACTCCCTTTTACTATCGCTGTCCCAGCGAAGGCAGACAGCGGCTGCTGGCCTGTGAGAGCCTGACCGTAAAGGTGGAAGTGGATTTCACCGTACTGACTTTATAAATGGAGCAATTATGAAACTTTCCGTTTGTATCCCAATGTATAACGAACGTGAGATTTGTGTGGACACTGCTCACGCCCTTTCCCGCGCCGTTTCTGCCTTTTGTACCCGGCAGGGTCTGGACTGGGAAATCCTGTTTTGCGACGACGGATCTACGGACGGCAGCCGAAAGGCTTTGCAGATGGCCATACAAAAAGAGGGACTTGCCCGAGTACAGTGTATCGGATACGAAAAGAACCGGGGCAAGGGAGCGGCTGTGCGTACAGCTGTGCTGGCCTCCACAGGGGATATCGTTCTTTATACAGACTGCGATTTGGCCTATGGTACCGACGTGATCGGATCGGCAGCAAAAAAAATCCTTGCCGGAGACAAAATCGTTTTGGGATCCCGCAATTTAAGGCGGGATGGATACGCAGGGTATACTCCCCTGCGGCGCATGGCGTCGAAAATATATATTAAAGTGATCGCCGTGTGTGCCGGGTTTCGTCTGACCGATTCCCAGTGCGGATTCAAATGCTTTGACGGGGCATGCGCCCGGGAAATCTTTTCTCTGTGCACCATCGACGGCTTTTCCTTTGACTTGGAAATGATTAAAATTGCCCAGAAGAAAGGATATCCTCTTACGGAAATGCCCGTACGAATCATCAACCATCGGGATTCTAAAATCCATATTGTAGGCGATGCTCTGCATATGCTGGGAGATATCCATAAAATAAAGAAACGTGTGCGAAAGCTGTAATTTCATAAAAAGAAAGACGCTGTCCCCAAAAGGCGAGTTAGAAGGACTGCCCCTTAGTCACCTATGATGACAGCGTCTTGCCCCCTCTGACGCGGCTGTGCGGAAGATGCTTGGGCGGTGGCAGCGCAGCTGTCGGGGGAGAGATGACAACAGACGACTCTCTCCGCAACCTTTCAATGGGGCAAAGTCAAAAAAAACGTGTTTCTGCCGTAATAAAAGCAGGAGCATATCTCAAAGAGAAAGATTATGAAAGCTTCTGCCGCTTGCAAAAAATTTCTACGGCAGTCGGAGGTATTTACATGACAAAAATCGATCTTTTTTCCGGATTTCTTGGTGCGGGAAAAACCACGCTGATTAAGAAACTCATTGCCCAGGCTTATACCGGAGAAAAGCTGGTAATTATCGAAAATGAATTTGGAGACATCAGCATCGACGGGGGATTTCTGGAGGAATCCGGGGTGCAGGTCCGGGAAATGAACGCCGGCTGCATCTGCTGTTCTCTGGTAGGGGATTTCAACACCGCCCTGCTGCAGGTATATCGCGATTATGCCCCTGACCGGATCCTCATTGAGCCTTCCGGCGTGGGCAAGCTGTCCGATGTGATCCGGGCAGTAGAAGGCGCGGCAGATGCGGGGCTTTCCCTGAATAGCTGTACCACTGTGGTGGATGCGAAAAAGTGTAAAATGTATATGAAAAACTTTGGTGAATTTTTCAACGACCAGATCCAGCATGCCGGTACCATCGTCCTCAGTCATACCGGGGACATGGCGGAAGGAAAGATTAACGACTGCATTGCTTTGTTAAAAGAGAAGAACAGCCATGCGCTGATCGTCACCACTCCCTGGGACATGCTCACCGGAGAGCAGCTGCTGAAGGCAATGGAGCAGCCCCAGGCGTCTCTATTGGCGGAGGAGTCCTGCCCTGTGTGCGGACAGGACGGCCATCATCACCATCATCACGAAGCGGGCTGCTGCGGGCATGGGCACGACGAGTCGGAACATCATCATGGGGAGGACTGCAGCTGCGGGCACCACCACCATGAAGAGGGATGCTCCTGCGGACACGATCATCACCATGGAGAAGGACACCACCACGCGGACGAGGTGTTCATCAGCTGGGGACAGGAAACGGCAACCCACTATACCCGTGCCAGGCTGGAAGAGATTTTACATGCACTGGAAGACGAGAGCCGATTCGGCATGGTACTGCGGGCCAAGGGGATTGTAGCAGGTGACGCGGGCTGGTTCCACTTTGACTACACTCCCGGAGAATCAGACATCCGTATAGGCACGCCAGCGGTAACTGGCCGGCTCTGCGTAATCGGATCCGGTCTGCAGGAAGCGGCGCTTGAAGAATTGTTCCGCTGACGGGGAAAGGAAATCAAGTGATGCAAGATACACCTGTCTACCTGGTAACAGGCTTTCTGGAATCAGGAAAAACAACGTTTATAAGGGAAACCCTTATGGACAAACGGTTTTGTGAGGGAGAGCGGATCCTGGTACTGCTGTGTGAAACGGGAGAGGTAGAATTGGATCCCACAGAATTTGCCGGGACGGACGTATGCCTGGAAGAAATCGATTCGCCTGAGGACCTGTCTCCGGAGGTGCTGATCCGTTTACAGAAAAAGCATGACGCTACCAAAATTCTGGTAGAATACAACGGTATGTGGCAGATGTCCGATTTATATGAAGCGGCGCCGGAGCACTGGATCATCGGCCAGCAGATCCTATTTTTTGACTCTACCACATTTTCCGCCTACAATCAAAACATGCGCAGTCTGGTAGTGGACAAGATCCAAAGCGCCGATATGATCATCTTCAACCGCACGGCGGTGGGCGCAGATTGTACAGAGCTGCACAAAATCGTACGGGGTCTTTCTCGGATGGCGTCTATTATATATGAAAACGTAAATGGTGAGACCACCTACGATGATATAGAAGATCCTCTGCCCTACGACATGGAGGCCCCCATCGTTGTGATCGAGGACAGAGACTACGCCATTTTTTACCGGGATCTGTGCGAAAATCTGTCTGCGTATCATGGCAAAACCGTGCAGTTTAAGGCCATGGTGGCAAAGGAGAAAAGCCTGGGTACCGGCTGGATGTTTGCAGGCCGTCACGTGATGATCTGTTGTGCAGAGGATATCCAGTTCAGCGCTATGATCTGTAAGTGGGGCAGAAGCGACGACTATAAAAATTATGATTGGATCACGGTGACCGGGGAAATTCAGGTAAAAAATCACAAAGTGTATGCAGGAGAAGGTCCGGTGCTGCTGGCACAAAAGGTAGAACCTGCGTCAGCACCGGATCCGGCTGTCGCTACGTTTTATTAACGCTCCGCGCTACATGGGAGCGAGAGAGATGTGCTCTCGTTCGCTCTCGCGGGGGAGTTTCTGCTTTTGAAAGCAGGGAACGAATGGTACTTTTCCTCAGCGCAGGAAAATGGTACTTTGCTGCACAAAGTACACCAAAAGTGCGCCCCACGGACCTCGGCTTTGCTATCGCGCTTGTTTGGTACTGACTTTCAGTCTGTACCCAGATGTCTGACCCCAGCACTATTGCAGGCCCTGCAATGGCTTGCCTTGGCTATCCACCTTACGCAAAGTTTGTACAGACTTTGTAAGCCCCCGTCGCCCTCGGTAGCAACTTCTATGGGGGCTTGCATCTATTCAGCTCCCCTTAGAAAGGAAAGCTGTCGACACAGCACATACAAACAATATGGCTCCCCTGTGATGCGGCACGCGAGGAAACTCCTCCAGAGTCGCTTTGAGACGTTGGGGTGCTGTGGGCAGAGCACGCTCAAACTATATGGCTCCCCTTGTTAAGGGGAGCTGGCGGCAGCGCCGACTGAGGGGTTGTTTCCTTCCATCTTGCTGCAGCGGGAAATGGATTGTATTCCTAACAATCCCCCCGTCAGCTACGCTGACTTCCCCCCTTTAAAAAAGGGGGGCTTAATGGAATGAGGCTTTGCTGACACCGCCTTGGAAGCTTATAATATCTCTGCATATTTTATTTGTCTCTGCTTTTCTGTTCTATTTCTTTTTGTTTTACATACATCTTGCAGTTTCTGCAAGCCCAGTGCATACCAAAAAGTTTGCTTTGCCCGCACTTGTCAAAGGGGTTGGGTTTGAAAAGGGAAGGGGAATCCCCCTTCCCTTTTCTGTGTTTTTGGTTCCTTTTGTCACATCACAAAAGGAACGTCCTTTTCTTTTTCCCTTGGAAAAGGAACATTCTTCCTTTCTTTTGGAAAGAAACAAATTCTTTTCTACCCCCGAAACAGAAGTCTTCATGCTATTTTTCCCGTATCGGAAAGCAAATACTCCTTTTGCCGGGTGCGGCAAAAGGAGTTTTTCCCTCCCTGGGGGCATCAAAAAAAGAGGGGCTTTACCCCTCTTTTTCCATACCCTACCATTCCCGCTTTTTATAAGACGCTACCGCGCCGACCCCGCCGGCAATCAGCAAAGCCACAGCAATACCCAGCACAATGTACAAGGCGGGTGGCGTATCTTCAACCGGATCGTCAGAAGGATAGGTAGCAAGCGACGCATAAGCGTCCTTTAAATCATTATAGACAGATCGGTATACATCCTCTGAAACAGACTGGGTACACAGAACATCCTTTGCATCCTGCATTTCCTCCTCCAGACGATTGCGGGATTCTTTTGTATAGGAAGAAATGTCCGCACTGACGCACTTTTCCAAAAAGGTATCCAAGTCTTCCAAATTGGCCTGGGTAACCCGGATGGTCACACCGATACAGGTAAGATCATACGCTGTGCTGTTTTGCCCCTGCTGTCCATACAAAAGCTGTACGTCCTGTGTTTTCTGATATACAGGCAGCTCCACCTCTCCGGCCTGTGCATACAGAATCAGCAAGTATCCGGCATCCGCCTCCAAATCTGCGGAAAACTCAAATAGAATGCCCCCATCTGCTTGTACGCCTTTGGCCTCCGCCAGCAGTTCCCCCGGGGAATATCCGTCCTTTTGCAGACTGTAAAGAGCGGCAGTAATCCCCTCAGTATATGTCCCTGTCACCCATATTTCTGACAGTGTACCGGCACCGGCGGTAGAAAAGGTCTGGCAAATTTTTTCTGCTTTCAGCGTATTTGGCAGCCGGTCGCTCTCCTGGGCCATAGTCAATGCATAACCAGACTGGATGGGGGACAGCATTTTCCCCGCCTTATTTAGCTGGGCCGCAGCGTTGTGCATATCCGACGCCGGCCCGGTACGGGCGGCTTTGGCGTCCTCCAATGCAGGTTCAAACAAGGAAACGGAATACCTTGTATATACATCTAAATTTATTCCCTCATAAGCGGCAATGGCCATTTCCAGCCCACGCTCATTCTGATGCGCCTTTACAACTTCCTCAACGCTTTGTTCAAGATGCACTGTAATCTCAGTTATCCCCGCGGGAACGCTGACAATTCCGTTTTCCGAATCAAATCCGCAGGAGGCATATTCTATATTATTCAAAAAAACAGGTAACTCCAGGGAAGCTGCCGTGGGCGTAGTAGGAGACAACTGGACTTGGATCTCATCTTTCTCGCTGGTAATGGTACAGTCCAGCTTACCGCCGCCCGCAAGCGGATAGTTTTCAAAAGAAAGCGTTTCCCCCTGACGAAGCCAGGCGCCGGAAATTCCCTGTCCAAGTATAATGGTTTCATCCTCCAGCTGATATACCACTGCATCAATAGAATCTGATTGATCTATATAGGGAAGCTGCTGACGTGCAAGCCGTTTCAGGTATGTACCGCCTCCCGGCGCAGCAAATACAGCGTCTTTTTTGTACCATTCAACAGCAGCGGCAGCGCTGCTGTTTGCAGATAAAGGAAAGATTCCCGCCGAAAGATCCCCTTTTAAAGTTGTAGCGGACCAGTGGGATGTGCAGTAAGATACCGTATTGCGCATTGTAGTTTCCACGGAGGAAAGCAGATTTTGATAAGCAGTCTGTACCGCAACCTCTCTTTCAGGGTCCCTTGCACGGCACAAATATGCAAAAGCCTTCAGCTGAGTCAACGCGTCCAAATTGTCTGCCAAGGCTGATTCTGCATCGGTACCGGGCAGCAGATGCACGGTCTCTTCCTGTCCTGCCGCCGTAAAAGTATAAGTTTTTATTGCACTGCAAAAAGCTTCGTATCGGCTCTGGAGTTCCTCCCATTTGGAATCAAGAAGGGCCGTATCTCCCGTTTTTATAAAGTAGAGCGCCGTATCAAAACAGGTCATAGAAGACAAATCCGCCGGGGGCTTTTGCAGTAGAGAAGCATAGTCTCCGCAGCTGTCCCCAGAAATTCCGCAGAGCAGATCGATATATCCTGTTTGCAGAGAAAGGTCCAAATTTTCCGCTTCCTCCGGCATCTCTGTAAAGGAAAAGCTGCCGGCAAGCTGTGTATCCCAATACGCCTCCATGGCCTGCATGCTGTCGTCAAAGGTCCCCAGCTGCTCTGGTGTTGCTGCAGGCAGCGACTCCACTTCCGCGTCCACAACCACTGCAAAGTCACAGACAGCCTTACTCCCAGGAGAAACTTCACCGGGCTCCTGCGTCAAAGAAATCAGACTGTCCGATACAGTGGGAAACGGCACGTTTTCCTCTGCAATGTTTTCAGTGGCGAGGCGGGCATATAACACCAGACACGTTCCCTCCTCCAGAGACAAAGGGCTGACGAATAGCTGCACCGTATAGAGAAGCTTTCCATCAGAAAACGTATGCACTGTGGAAGGATACGGTTCACTTCGATAAATTTGTGCAATTTTCGTGGTATAGCCAAAATGGATCGTATCCTCGCCTATAGAAAAAGATCCGTCTGCCAAAACCGCAAGGGGCGCAAAATCAGGATGCCCCAAATACGCACTGGATTGGGGAATAAACGCTTCCGTACGCTCCGGCGCCGCGGCTGCTCCGGCAGCTGCGGGGATCAGACTGGTCAATATAAGCAATAATGCAATGAAAATTGCAGCTTTTTTCATAATTTAAACGGTGCCTTTCCAAAACTTTTTTGCAGAGGAATCTGTATCAGAGCAAAATTGTTGAGATATAAATGCTTTTTTATGTAGATATTATACAAGGATTTGAAGAACTTGTCAATCTATAAGCATGTCCCCGCAAAGATCGTTCCACTGCCAACGCGGTCCCCCTCCCCTTACCAGGGGAGTATTGCATCAATCTTTTATTGCGCAATGATATAGATATAATAATTTAAAAAGCCCCCTTGTCAGAGGGGAGTGGATCGCCCTAGGCAAGACGGGGGATAAAACTCCCGTAAATCAAAAAGAGGGGCCTTGCCCCTCTTTAAAACTGATTTGCCGGAGAAATGGCGTTCAAATCTTCAAAGGTTAAAATATCCGATAAAATATAATTCGATACAAACATCCCCGCATGGGTCAGCGCAATATTGTCTCCCCGCCGCACCATATAGCCCTTTTTCAAATAAAAGGGAAGCTTGGCGCCGTACAATTCCAAAAAGTCACAACCAAAAGTGCGCTGAAATTCCCCCAGCGGCAGCCCCTCCGACAGACGAAACCGCAGCATGATATATTCGCCCATCCGCGCCTTTCCCTTGATCTCCTCGGAGGACGCGGTAATACCCACGTCGTTTTCAATGTGTTCGATCCCCTTGATATATGCCTGCACGTTGGGGATAAAGGAAAAACGATTGCCGTTAAAGTAAGAATGAGCGCTGGGGCCAAGGCCCAAATATTCCTCGCAGTTCCAATATTTCAGGTTGTGCTTGCACATTTTCCCAGGCTGAGCAAAATTGCTAATTTCATACTGCTTGTACCCCCGCCTTTCCAGCATGGCACAAGCGGCGCGGTACATATCGAATTCCGTATCCTCATCCGGCAGGGGCAGCTGATGCCGGATCTTATAAAAAGGCGTCCCCGGCTCGATTTTCAAATTATACAGAGAAATATGCTCCGGACGCAGACGCGTCACATAGTCGATGGACCAAAGCAGACTCTCCTGGGTCTGCCGTGGAATTCCAAACATGAGATCCACGCTGATATTCTCAATTTTCGCCCGGCGGGCGTCCCGGAAGCACTGCTCAAAGTCCCCCCGGCTGTGGATCCGGGAAAGGGCTTTCAGCTCCCCTTCATGGGCAGACTGCAGGCCGATGCTGATCCGATTTACGCCAGCCCGGCGAAGGCGGACAAAGGTTTTATAAGTCGCTGTTGCTGGATTAACCTCAACGGTAAATTCGGCGTTTTTTGCCAAATGAAAGGTACGGCGCACCCCGCGGATAATCCGCAGCAACTGTTCCTCCGGCAGCGCCGTAGGGGTTCCGCCGCCAATGTATACACTGTCCGGCGTACGCTGGGACACCGCGCTTTTATAATATTCCATATGGGAAAGCAGGGCGTTTACATAGCGCTCATAAATCGTATCGTCTCCCGGCACAAAAGAATAAAAATCGCAATACGCACATTTGCTGCGGCAAAAAGGCACATGCACATAAATTCCAAGCTTTCCGCCTACATTTTGCACAATAGGCATAAACCGCCGCCTCCTTTCCCTTGTTATCTTATCATCCACATATCGCAAGCTCACATTATTTATGATACCACAAATTTAATACCTGCGCAAGTCGTTTTCCTGCCAACTTCTCCCGTTTGTCTGAATTTACTGTGAATTTACCAGGATTCTATTGAAATAAAATGGAATTTATTATATAATGTACTGTGTATTTCTAAAAGAATATAAAAATCCTCACAGCAGGAAAGGAAGCCATATATTGTGAAAGAATTTCATGTAGAAACCAAGTGCATTCAGGAAGGCTGGAAGCCGGAAAACGGAGAGCCCCGCGTGCTTCCCATCTATCAGAGCACCACTTATAAGTATGACAGCGGCGAGCATCTGGGCAAGCTGTTTGACTTGTCCGCGCCCGGACATATGTACACCAGAATCTCCAACCCCACCGTGGCCTGCGTGGAAGAAAAGATCGCCTCTCTGGAAGGAGGCGTGGGGGCTATGTGCACCTCCTCCGGCCAAGCTGCATCCCTGCTTGCCGTTTTCAACATTGCAAGCGCCGGAGAAAACTTTATTTCCTGCTCCACCATTTACGGAGGCACCGTCAATCTGTTTGCTGTAACCATGAAGCGCATGGGCATTGAAGTGCGTTTCGCTACGCCGGATATGACAGACGAAGAAATCCACGCCCTGTTCGACGAAAAAACCCGGCTGGTTTTTGGGGAAACCATTGCCAACCCGGCACTGGAAGTGCTGGATATTGAGCGATTCGCCGCTATTGCCCACACCCACAATGTGCCCCTGGTCGTCGACAACACCTTTGCTACGCCTGTACTTTGCCGTCCTTTTGCATATGGTGCGGATATTGTGATCCATTCCACCACAAAATATATGGACGGACATGCCAGTGTGGTAGGCGGCGTGATTGTAGACAGCGGCGCCTTTGACTGGGAGAAAAGCGGGAAATTCCCCGAGCTGACCACACCGGACGAAAGCTACCACGGCGTAGTATACACCCGGGATTTCGGCAATGCCGCATATATTACCAAAGCCCGTGTACAGCTGATGCGGGATCTGGGCACAACGCCCCAGCCTCTGGCTATGTATATTTTGAATCTGGGTCTGGAAACCCTTGCCCTTCGTATGGAGCGGCACTTTGAAAACGGGCTGGCCGTAGCAAAATATCTGGAGGGACATGAAAAAATCAGCTGGGTCAACAATCCTGCACTGTCCTCCAACACACAATATGAAAAATGTCAAAAATATCTGAAAGGCAAATCCTGCGGCGTTGTTTCTTTCGGTGTAAAAGGCGGCAGAGACGCAGCCATGCGATTTATGGATCATTTGCAGCTGGCCCAGATCGTGGTACATGTGGCAGATGCGCGCACCTGCGTGCTTCATCCGGCTTCCACCACCCACCGGCAGCTCACCGACCAGCAGCTTGTAGACGCGGGGATTGGGCCGGATCTGATTCGCATGTCCGTGGGTATTGAAAATATCGACGATATTCTGGCCGATATTGAAAACGCGCTGGCACAGGTATAAGGAAAAGGCATAACAAACGAAAGCGGAGGATAAGCCGATGCCTATCAAAATACCCAACGCTTTGCCTGCGACAGAAACGCTGCAAAGCGAAAATATCTTCGTCATTACAGAAACCAGGGCCATCACCCAGGATATTCGTCCGCTGAAAATCGCCATCCTGAATCTGATGCCCACTAAAATCACCACAGAAACCCAGCTGGCACGGCTGCTGGGCAATACGCCCCTGCAGGTAGAGCTGGAACTGCTGCACACAGCCACCCACCAGGCGCGCCACACGTCTGCGGAGCACATGCTTTCCTTTTATCGTACCTGGAAGGATGTGCAAAATGAAAAGTTTGACGGGATGATCATCACCGGCGCTCCGGTGGAAAAAATGGAATTTGAAGCAGTCGCCTACTGGGAGGAGCTGTGCCAGATCATGGAGTGGTCCAAGACCCATGTCACCAGCACATTCCACATTTGCTGGGGAGCACAGGCTGGTCTGTATTACCATTACGGGGTCCCAAAGTATCCCCTGCAGGAAAAGCTCTCCGGCATTTTCCCCCATAAGAAGGACCGGAAAACCTCCATTTTGCTGCGGGGCTTTGACGACAGCTTTATGATCCCCCACTCCCGGCATACTATGGTGCGCCGGCAGGACATCGAAGCAGTACCGGAACTGAAAATTCTGGCTTCAGGGGAAGAAGATCGGATAGGCGTATTCGCCGTATCCAATCAAGGAGGCAGTCAGATTTTTATCACCGGCCATCCGGAATATGACGGGGATACCCTGAAAAGCGAATACCTGCGGGATAAGGCTGCAGGCTTAGATCCACAGCCCCCGGAAAATTACTTTCCCGGCGGGGACGATACAAAGGATCCTGTGGTCACCTGGCGCAGTCATGCAAATTTGCTT
Source organism: uncultured Clostridia bacterium (assembly GCA_947627475.1). Lineage (GTDB taxonomy): Bacteria > Bacillota > Clostridia > Oscillospirales > CAG-272 > Avispirillum. Next base: position 95,864 of record CANQWE010000001.1, on the reverse strand, counting down.
TATTCCAACTGGCTGAACTATTTCGTATACCAAACCACACCGTATAACATTGAACAAATCGGTTAAACAAAGGAGAACGGCAATGGCAGATCAACCCCACGCAAAAACCCAAACCTTTTCTCTGCATGATGATCGGGATCGGGCGATCCGAGATATACTTACGGCAGTATATCAGGCGCTGCAGGAAAAGGGATACGACCCTATAAACCAGATGGTGGGGTATATCCTCTCTGAGGATCCCACCTATATCACCAACCACAAAAATGCACGGGCACTGATTTGCCGGATCGACCGGGACGAGTTGATGGGGGCCCTTGTAAAATACTATCTGGGACTGGGCTGAGTCCAAAAATATTGGCAGGAGACTTGGCGCATGATCGTTTATAAATTATCAGCAAACGTAAAAACCGGCGCCCCTGCTTATACAAGGGTGGATGTGCTTCCGCCGGGCACCGCCGTGGCGCTGGGGAATTTTGACGGGGTGCACAGAGGGCATCAACAGTTATTTTTCAAGGCAAAAAGCGCCGGGGGCGCCGGCAGCGCCGCATGGACGTTTACCAGCCTTGCAAAGCCTGCAAGCACTGTACCTTTTCTCACCGATACAGATACAAAACTGCGTCTTTTTGCAGCCTATGGTTTGGATTATGCTGTACTGGAAGATTTTGAAGCGGTACGCTCTCAGTCTCCCGCAGAATTTGCAGAAGACTATTTGCCTGGGAAAATACAGGCCGGCAGCGTGGTCTGCGGCTTTAATTTCCGATTTGGCAGAGGCGGCGTAGGAGACGCAGATGCGCTGCGGGCGTATCTTGCGCCGGCAGGCATCCCTGTTATGATCGAAAAGCCGGTTCTTTGGAAAAACCGGATCGTTTCTTCCAGTGCTGTACGAAGCTGCATTCTGGACGGGGACATGGACATGGCTGGCGAGCTTTTAGGCCATCCTTTTTCCATTTCCTTTCCCGTGGTGCGTGGCAAGCAGCTTGGCCGCACCATCGGCATTCCCACCATCAATCAAAGCTTTCCCGTCGGCCATATTATTCCCAAAACCGGAATTTATGCCTGTACCTGTAATGTTGGGGGAGATATCTTTTTGGGAGTCGCCAATATCGGCGTGCGTCCCACCGTCACGGCGGGGCATGCGCCGATTAACTGTGAAACCCATATTATCGACTACAACGGACTTCTGTACGGAAAAGAGATTGAGGTGGATTTTTTCCACCGTCTGCGGGATGAAGTGCGGTTTTCAGACATTTCTCAGCTGAAAGTACAGGTGCAGCGCGACATACAGGCCACAATCCGTTATTTTGAAACTACATATGGCGGTTGACGCCGCCCGGTCTGCAGCGCATCCGGCTTGGATGCGCTTCTACGTAAGAAAGGAGATCGTATTCCCATGCACAGAAAAAAAAGCCTTGCGGCAATGCTTCTATCCGTAATCCTTTTTGCAGCAGGACTCCTTTGGATGTGTGTACCGGCGGGTGCACTGGAAGATCCCACCATTTCCAACGCGAAGGGAATCTATCTCTACAACCTGGAAAATAACAAGGCAGTTTATTCTCTGAACGCAGAAGAACAGATTTACCCTACTTCTACTGTAAAAATCATGACAGGTATCCTCGCCATAGAAAATCTCTCCGGCCGCCTGGATGAAACGATTACTGTAACAGCAGAAATGTTATCAGAAGTGCGGGGCAACAATATCGGACTTGCTGCAGGCGAGATGGTCACCATAGACAGTATGATCCGTGCCCTGCTGGTCAATGGGGCAAACGATGCGGCCTATGTGCTGGCCTACACCATCTCCGGTTCTGCCCAGGAATTTGTAACGCAGATGAACACCAAGGCCAAGGAACTGGGAGCGCATCACACCCACTATACCAATCCCACCGGCATGCATGACGAAAACATGTATACCACTGCAGAAGATACGGCACAAATTGCCAAGTACGCTTATAGTCTGGATTTGTTTATGGAAGCTACCTCCTCGGTCCGGTATGCCATGCCTGCAACCAATGTGTCCCAGGCACGCACCCTGCATAACCGCAACTGTCTCTTATCCGTATACTATGATAAAAACTACTACAACGAGCAGGCCAGAGGTATGAACGCAGGCTCCACTCCGGAAGGGGGGCACAGCGTAGTAACCGCCGCTACAGACGGAGAGCTCACCTATATTGTAGTTGTTATGGGCGCAGATACCATAGACGGAAAGGTCTATTCCTATATCAACGCAACCAATCTTTTGGACTGGGCTTTTGATTCTTTTACATATACCCAGGTTCTCTCGCCGGAGCAGATCGTGTGTGAAATTCCAGTGACCCTGTCTACGGCGGTGGACTACGTGACCCTGGTATCTACCGATACGCTGCGGGTATACCTACCCTCTGATATTAATGTGGATGAGGAAATTGAAATCAGCTATATTACGAACAGCGAATCCCTGCAGGCGCCGGTCCATGAGGGTCAGGTGGTAGGCAGTGTCACCGCGATCTATGACGGCGAGGTGATCGGTACCTCCCAGCTTGTTGCTACAACAGATGTATCCAGAAGCGACCTGCTGTACGGGCTTTACAAAATCGAACAGTTTACCAAAAGCCGTTTTTTTATCGTCACGCTGATTTCCGCCATTATATTTACGTTGATTTATATTTTCGGCACAGCAATTTTACGTCAAAAGAAAGGAAAAAAGCGGATGCGGTTTTAAGCCGTCTGCCTGCTTTGCTTTCCACTACACATGAAACGAAAACATTTGGCCTCGGCAGTCCTATTTCTTGTTCTCTGCAGTCTTTTTCTATGGACTGGATGTACCATTCATGCAAAGTATCTGATCGGAGACGTAAACGGAGATGGGATCGTAGACATGCAGGATGCATATGTCCTGAGTCGGTATTTATCCGGTCGGTTTACGCCCATCTCCAAGGAAAACGCGGATTTGAGCTTTGACGGCTCCATTACTGAGACGGATGCAAACGTACTGACGCAGTATCTTGCAGGGATTAGCAAGCCTGGTACCCGATACGCTTCCATCACCATCAACGGAGCAGATCTGGACGCGTATCAAATTGTAGTATCCGAGGACGATTCTCTCTTTGCACAATGGGCAGCTGATCAGCTCAGCGATACATTGGAAAATTTCTGCGGCGTCCGTCTCCCCATTGTTTCAGATAAGAAAGAAGAAACGGAATATGAAATTCTTATTGGCGACACCAATCGGGTAGACGAGGATGACAGTGAGGATTTCCCGCCCTTGTCCTATAAGATTTATGCGCAAGGATCCAAAATCGTACTTTTAGGGCAGGATTTTATGGTAGGCGGCGGGGTAGGCTATCTTACTCACGAGCTGCTGCGCAGCAGCGATGCATGGAACACGCAGGCGGATATCTCCATCTCTTCGGAAGGGCAACTCCAAAAATATCAACCGCAAAATCCTCAAAGCGTCATTCTGATCATCGGAGACGGCATGGGAGAAAATCATATCCGTATGGCCTGCCAGCCAGAGGCACGGGTAAGGGATCCCGATGGAATGGTAACACCGGCTGCAGCCGATTCCATTGAAACCTTTTGGGCGGCCCAATTCCCTGTGGCAGGTACTGTCGCTACGGGAAACGTACTGGGAGGCGTCACAGACTCTGCAGCAGCGGCTACGGCGCTGGCCACCGGGTGGAAAACGCACAACGGCGTGCTTGGCATGCGTCCGGATGCGTTTTTGGGCAGTGAAACGGACTCCCTGCGCTCCGTACAAAATGTACGGGAGCTTGCCTCTCTTTCCGGAAAAACTACAGCCATTCTTTCTACAGACCGCATTACCGGGGCAACACCCAACGGATTTTTGGTGCATCACAGCTATCGGTACGATTACAGCATTGTAGAGCAGCAGCAGGAAGCCCTGTCCGAAAGCGATCTCGCGTGCGACTTTCTGTGGTGCAGCTATGACGACGATCGGTTTTTAAGCCAGCTGCAGAAAGCCCTGCACGTGGCATCTGCCAATAACAGCGGATTTTTTCTAATGGCCGAGGAGGCCATGATCGACAAGTATGCTACCAAGCTGGATTATAATGAGACCATCCGTACCGTATCCCGCCTCAACGACTGCGTTGCCTATGCAGCCCTCACCGCTGCTTGTCATCCGGATGTGGCTGTCATTGTAACCGCAGATCATGAAACCGGCGGTCTGACAATTTTGGAGGATGGCAGTTACACCTGGACCTCTGACGGAGAGCATACCGGCACGCCGGTTCCAGTATATGCCATGGGGGGCGGCACGGAAATATTCCACAGTACCTTAGTGGAAAACACAGAGATTGCCAAATATATTGCCTCTGTGTTTGGCGCCGCTTCTTTTGGCGGATAGTAAAAAACCGGAGTTTAAGCAGGGTGACTGCTTAAACTCCGGTTTTTCAGTTATCTGTGAGCGTTTTCATAAGCCTGCCGGATACGCTCCGGCATATCCTCCGGCTTTATAGGCTGCAGGCGTGTTTCATCTCCATCCCGCATGGCCTCCCCATAATACCAGCATTTAAAGATAAGCATATCCAGCACCTGTTGCATCCGTTCGATTTCTGCTTCCACATAGGCCTTCCGCTTTAGAAAAAGTTCCCTGCGCTGAGGATATGTTTGTGGTCCCTGGGCACACCACTCCATAAATTGCTTTATATCCTTGATCTCCATGCCGGATTTCTTCAGACATTCGATTACCCGGATGGCCTCCACTTCTTTTTCATCAAACTGACGGATCCCGGAAACCCGTTTCATATCCGGGAAAAGGCCTTCCTTGTCGTAATAACGCAAAGTAGAAACTGGCAGTTCAAACAGCTGCGACACTTGACCGATGGTATACATATACACGCTCCTGTTTTTATTGTATCTACCTTTTGCTTTTTATAATTTTTCAAAAAAGCCTTGACATAAAGTTAGGTTTAGGGTTTATACTGATCATAGCACAAAAAAGAAAATCTGTCAATCGATTCATTATGGAGGTCAAAATGGCAAAGAATGTTTTGATTATAAGTACCAGCCTGCGTAGCAGGAGCAATTCACAGGCCCTCGCAGACGCTTTTCTTGCAGGTGCAAAAGATGCGGGAAATTTAACAGAAAAAATTACGCTGCAGGAAAAATGCCTGGCCTTTTGCAAAGGATGTCTGGCCTGTCAGAAGCTAAAAAAATGTGTCATACAAGACGACGCGGGAGAAATCGTAGAAAAAATGCGCCGGGCAGATGTTATTGCTTTTGCAACTCCCATATACTACTACGAAATGAGCGGACAGATGAAAACCCTGCTGGATCGGGCAAATTCGCTGTATGCTTCCGATTATGCATTTCGGGATATTTATATGCTTTCCACAGCGGCAGAGAACGCCGAAACTGTACCGGAGCGAGCAATCAGCGGACTGCAGGGGTGGATCGCCTGCTTTGAAAAAGCCGCCCTGATCGGGACTGTGTTTGCCGGCGGGGTGAACGGCGCCGGAGAAATCTTCGGCCACCCGGCGCTGGAAAGCGCATATACCATGGGCAATGCAATCCAATAAAGGAGGAGACAGAAAAATATGTACGAAACGCTGCATTTAGAAACGGAGTGGGACAAAACCTTTCCCGAAAGCTCTCGGGTAACCCACAAAAAAATCACATTTCACAATCGCTACGGAATCACCTTAGCCGCCGATTTATATGAACCCCAAGAAGGCGTAATGGGAAAGCGGCCTGCCCTTGCTGTCTGCGGCCCCTTTGGAGCAGTAAAGGAGCAGGCTGCCGGACTGTACGCACAGACGATGGCGGAAAGAGGGTTTACTGCCATTGCTTTCGATCCCTCCTTTACGGGAGAAAGCAGCGGCTTTCCCCGATACGTAGCCTCCCCGGATATCAACACAGAGGACTTTCAGGCAGCAGTAGACTTTTTGTCCGTTCAGGATACAGTAGACCCAAAAAGAATCGGAATCATCGGGATTTGTGGGTGGGGTGGCATGGCGTTGAATGCGGCAGCAATCGATACGCGGATTCAGGCTACGGTTGCTGTAACCATGTATGATATGACCCGTGTCATTGCAAAAGGCTACTTTGATGCGGAGGACAGCGCAGAACTGCGCTATGAAAAGCGCAAGGCTCTCAATGCGCAGCGGATCGAAGACTACAAAAACGGCAGCTATGCACGGGCCGGAGGAGTAGTAGATCCGCTGCCGGAGGACGCGCCTTTCTTTGTGAAAGATTATTATGACTATTACAAAACAAGCCGGGGCTATCACAAAAGATCCCTCAATTCCAACGATGGCTGGAACAGTACGTCCGCCCTGTCCTTTTTAAATATGCCTATTTTGCAGTACAGCACGGAAATACGCAGTGCCGTACTGCTGGTCCATGGAGAGAAGGCCCATTCCTGTTATTTCAGCAGAGATGCTTTTGAAAAGCTGTCAGGAGATAATAAAAAACTGATGATTGTTCCAGGGGCTGTGCATACGGATCTGTATGATCGTACAGAGATCATCCCCTTTAACGCCATCACCGCCTTTCTGATGGAGCAGATGCAGTGACTCCAAAAGAACAATTTTAACTTTTGTTAATTCGCTGCTATTCATGCAACTGCCTCCACCGACGTGATCTCGGAAGTGACGGCAAAAGTACAAATGATGCGGACACAAAAAAACCATATGCGAGATAAAAAATTGCTTTCATCCGTAAACAGTGCGCTGCTTCCTGCAACGTGTAAGACAACGTCTCCACAGCGTCTTTACGAGACAGATTTTCTTCAGATGTATACGGGATTCTGCTTGAAAGCAGCAAAATGAATGCAAAGCTCAAGATTTTGCAAAAAACAGAAACAGGAAAAGGGCAGCATTTTATGCCGCCCTTTTTCTCTGCTTAGCCTTCATGTATTTAGTCTGCTTTGCCGTCAGAACCGCAAAGCTGAATTTTATGCCGGCAAAGCTCGATGACTGCTTCTCTTGCCGGTCCCATATATTTCTTGGGGTCGATCATCGCTTCATCTTCCAGGGCGACGCGTACGGCCTTTGTAGCCGCTGCGCGCAGTTCTGTAGCAAAGTTTACCTTGTTAATGCCCAGTTCAATGGTACGGCGGATCATTTCGTCGGGAATGCCGGAGCCACCATGCAGCACCAGAGGCGCGTCAATTTTATCCCGCAGGGTCGCCAAAAGATCAAAATTTAGCTTCGGTTCCCCCTTGTAGAATCCATGAGCTGTGCCGATGGCAACCGCAAAAATATCTACACCGGTACGGGTGAAGAAGTCCACCGCCTCTGCAGGATCTGTGTATGCGATCTGGGCGCTTCGACCGTCTTCCTTACCGCCTACCGTACCCAGCTCCGCCTCTACGGTGACGCCCCTGGCCGCAGCCATTTCCACCACCTTGCGGGTCAGTGCAATGTTCTCTTCATAGGGTAGCTTGGAACCGTCGATCATTACAGAGGTGTACCCCTCCTGTACAGCGGCCCTTACCCCTTCAAAGCTCTCGCAGTGGTCCAGATGCAGCGCGACCGGCACGTCTGCGGTCTCTCCCTCCGCACGCACCATGGCTACTGCCTGGCGCAGGGTGAGATATTTCACCGTAGTGGGGGTTGTCTGAATCATGACAGGAGAGCGAAGTTGGCTGGCTGCTGCAACGATCGCCTGCACCATTTCCAGATTTTCTGCATTGAATGCAGGAACGGCATATCCGCCTGCACGGGCCTTTTGGATCATTTCTTTGCTTGTTGTATACATTTTTTGGTACTCTATACCTTTCCTTGAAATTGTGCAAAAGCTTATTCTAAAATATTGTCTGCAATCATTTTTTCAACATTTTCCCGAGAAATATCCCCCTCCATGGGACCAAATGCAGCCGTGTTGAGAGACGCAGCAGCAGTAGCCATTTTTGCCGCGTCTTCCATGGATTTACCCTCCAGCAGGGCGCAGAGGAACGCGCCGTCAAAGCTGTCTCCCGCTCCGGTGGCGTCCAACACAGGCACAGCATATACACCGAAGGAGAACTGCTTTTCTCTGGTATAAATGATACATCCCTTTTTCCCGTTTTTCAGTGCAATGATCTCCATACCAGGATGTACCTGGAACATCTCCTGTACTGCCTTTTCGATATCTTCACACCCGGACAGCATGCGCAGCTCACTTTTGCCGGGCAGGAACACATTGGTCTGCTTCAGTACAGCCGCAATCAAATCCTTCGCCTCGGGATCCTTCATCAGCTCCGGACGAACATTGGGATCAAAGGACACCTTGGCACCGGCCGCCTTTGCTGCCTGCATAGTTTCCACGATCCGGCGTCCAAAGGCCATATCCGCCATGAGAGAGCAGCCCATGATGTGGAAAAAACCAAGGCCCTGCAGTTTTTCTGCCGCCGGCGCAGGGGCCAGCACGGCAGGAGTGTTGCCGATGTGGAAAATAAACTTTCTTTCTCCGTCGGAAAAGTATGTAACAAAGGCGCAGCCGGTGGAAATCCGATCATTTTTGATCACACAGGAGCAGTCCACCCCGTCTCCTTCCAGCCGGTCCAAAAGACACTTTCCAAAGTCGTCGTCGCCTACGCCGCCTACGATTGCGGCGCTATGGCCCAACCGGGCCACTGTATCGATGAAAATCGCCGGTGCGCCGGAAGGGTACGGCCCGCGGAACACCTCTGCCTTATCCAGGGGCTTATCCACACCGTCCCGCATGATCTCAACGATGATTTCCCCCATGGTCATAATTTCTGCCATAGCTTCTATCCTTTCCGCTTCCCTCTCAGGCCCCTACAAATTGTTTTTTCAAAAATACAAGAGAATCTGCGATCATTTTGTCCATGCCTGCTTCATCTGCGCCGCCGGACAGATCCCGCCATACCTTGATATCGCTGCCAACGGTACCGCCGGATTTCATGAAAGGCTCCATAACCACCATTCTGTCATAGCCGATATCCCGCAGAGCCTGACCGATCTCAGCCCAGGGCAGGTGTCCCATCCCAGGCAGCTTCCGGTTACCCTCTCCCACGTGCACATGGGCAAGGAGATCGCCTGCCTTGCGGATCGCGCCGGGCAGATCGTCCTCTTCAATGTTCATATGGAAGGTATCCAACAGCAGCTTCACAGAGTCCCGGTTTACATCCTTGCAGAAGCGGATGCCTTCCTCGCAGTCGGTCAGCAGAATGGTTTCAAACCGGTTGAGGATCTCCAGGCAGATAGTGATGCCCAAGCGGTCTGCCTCGTCTCCTACCTCCTGCATACCCCTAACGGCCCGCTCCCACAAAGCGTCTTTATCCAGGTCCTTGAAATCATAGGGCCAACAGTTGTACAGAGCACCAATGAGGGTATTGCAGTCGATCTTTACCATCTGATGCATGATGTCCACAAGGAACTGCACGCCGGCACGCCGGATAGCCGGATCTGCAGAAGACACATCCTTGTCTCTGGGGGGACCCAGGTTTGCAGAGATCTCCAGACCCAGCTCCTTTGTTACAGTGCGCAGCTCAGCAAGCTGTGCGTCGCTCATGTTCACCAGGTCGCCGCCGCCGATCTCGATTACATCAAATCCGGCTTTCTTTGCCTTTCTGGCCATTTCGCAGTAATCTGCGCCCCAATTGCTTACCCAGTAAGCATACAGTGTTCCAAATTTCATCGTATAATCCTTTCTTCCTTATAGGGTTCTTTATCGTTGTCCGTCAATTCCATACACAAACTGCATGGGGCTGACGGCAAGAGAAAAAGCTTTATCCAAGCCGGTCTGCGTATATGTCACCCGAATATCCAGCTCATTCACCAAGTCGTACCAGGCACGGTATCCCGCCGCATAGGCGTCCCTCTGCTCCTGCGTACCATTTTTATATTGGTCCTCATAGGTTGCGCTGTATCCCAAAAACAGCATATGCGCCGACAGGCGGCGAACATTTTCCCGCTGCCAATCCGCCTCGCAGGCTGCCAGGGCCTGTGCAAACAGGTCCTGCATGGTTGCAAAGTGAGCAGCAAAATAGGTTTTGGAATAGATATCAAAGGGATATTCATAGTCATTGAGGACACAGCCCATTTCGTCCCCCGCCTGGGTGAGCATTTGGATGTAGGTATATATATACGACCAACCCGGTCCGTAATATGCCTGTAGGTATTCCTTCATACGCAGGATATATTCTTCCTCAACCATACCGCCGTCCCACATCAGTTCGGAAAGCAGATATGCGTCCAATGCTTCGAAGGAGCTGCCGGCCGTGCCTACTACATAAAAGCCCTCGGCTTTATGCTCCATAAACCAGACAAAGTCGTTATAGAGATTGGCAAGATTGGGTTGGGGACACAGCAGATAATAGATGTTTGTAGGGTAGTACCAGATATAGGTCTGGGAGCAGTGCTCCGTCCATCCAAGGTAATAGGCTTCCTCCTTAGTATTGGAATAGCCTAGGCTGTTGCCGCCCTCTTGACATTCCCCACTGCCTATCGGATGGTTGGCGCATCCGTTCCAGCAATACAGCAGCACCACTTCCTCGTTCAGCACCGCGTCCTTTGGAGGAATGCGCACGTCTCCGTAGGCGTTGGTAATCACCCGAATGCCCGGATATTCCTGGCGCAGGGCCTCATCGATCCGGTTGACAAAGGGCACCAGCACACCGGCCTGGCTTCCCTCAGCCTGATAGGTGGCGCTGCATTCTGCACACACGCAGAACCGTCCCTCGGCAGAATAGGAGCAGGAAATTTCCGTAATGTCCTTTCCTACGACGCCTCCCGCTGCGATTCGCTCATCCAACAGCTTTTTCATATTGGAAAGACAGGTTTCATAGGAGGCTTCCTGCGACAGGCAGGGAACCTCCGCATCGGGAATAAAATAGTCCAGAGAATGGGCATTCAAAAACAGACGTTGGATTCCATATCCATATTCCGGCCGCAGCATACTGGGCTGATCAGAGCATCCGCTGAGCTTACGCTTAATCACCGAAGCATATGTATAGTCGTTTTTATAGGGATCGATAGTAATACAGCGGTACCGGACCGCAGGCACCTGTTCGTCCCGTAGGCCATCCGGCAGATCGACCGTTTGCGCAGTGTACAGCACCTTATCGTTGTATCCCAGGAAGCGATACCCGACATATTCCTCCAGCAACTCGTACACGCCGTACATCACGCCTCTAACAGCGCCGCCCATGATGGTCAGGGTCCCATCCGACACAGAAATAGAAAATCCGTCGTCTCCAAGGTCCCTGGAGCCGTCATCTGCGCACAGTACGATCTGGTAGGGAGCGGAGGAAGTCCCCTCGGTAATGGGAAGGGTTCTACCGCAGGCTTCCTTTACATATTTCTGCAGCTCACTGGCTGCAAACTCAATATTGGCGTTGTCAGGATCTGCTGCCAAAATAGTATATTTCCCGATATTTACTCCGGAAATGGTAATGGTTCCAACATTGGTATCGGGAACGGGATATTTTTCTGTAATATCGATGGCCCCCGCCAAATGCAGTTTTAGCTCCAGGCTATCTGTGGCCAAAACCGCTCCATCTCCATCCACATCTGCAAGATCCAACTCCACCCAATCGGTAGCACCAGCCAAATATTTCACCAGATCAAGCGCATCCAGGGGAGTGAGTGCACCATCTCCATCCAGATCGCCCCGCAGAAAGGAAGACGCACCAACCGGCACAGTGACGGCCATAGCAGATAACAGCACCGCAACAATCAGGAATGCAGAAAACAACTTTTTTTGCATAGTATTTCTCCAACCCGTTTATATTCATTTCACGTAAGATTTATGTATCTTTAATTATAATATACCTTATCGTTTTTTTCAATAGTTTTTCCCCCATCTGCCCACAATTTCCCGTATTATGCAAATTACAATGGGATCGTATCTGCTGTGTTGACAAACCTATGCACATTTTGTTATAATATACATGTAGCCACTGATAAAGGGGAAATCCGTATGGACCAAAATGACCGCAAACGGACACATGTCACTTTTGCACCCACAACAGGCACACCTCTGCTTTTCTGTACACCCGCGCAGGCAACTGCTTTGCTTCTTGAAGAACGCAAGCCTGTTTTTTTGGTGCGCCACGGCCTTACTGACTGGAATATACAAATGCGGCTGCAGGGCAGAGAAGATATTCCTCTGAGTGAAGAGGGACGCAGACAAGCGCTTCATTGCGCATCCTTTTTGGGGGGAGCACTTGTAACAAACAAGCTGAAAATGCAAAAGGTGTATACGTCTCCCTTAATGCGGGCTTATGATACTGCGTCTTATATCTGCGAGAGTCTCCTCCTTGAGGGGCCTGCAATCGAAGGGGGACTGATTGAACGGGACTACGGGTCCCTTTCCGGACTGACTCCTGCGAAAAAGAAAGAAATGTATCCCACGCCGGCAGAATATCCCAAAGATGTGGAAAGCATTCCCCATGCTGCCCAGCGTATGAAGCGTACCCTTTCTCAGTTGTGCTCTGCAAGTGCGGAGCAAGGGATTGTTGCCGTAACGCACGGAGGCATTATGAACGCGTTGTTTTCCTCGTTGACCGGCGGTCGTGCCGGACTGGGACCAAATATTACACAAAACTGTACGGTGGCTATGGTCGCCGTTGGAAAATATGATATAATTCCACTGTCGTTTAATTTGACGGCTCACGTTTTTCCTGAGTATGTGCGGGAAATTGATTTTCCCATATCTGTTTAGAAAACTCCCTATCGGATAATCGATAGGGAGTTTTTTACCGCATTCGCGCCAAACGGCGGATCTGTGTCTCCAATACATCTGCAAACTGTGAAAGTTCTTCCTCCGTATTCTGATAGGAAAGGCTGATACGCAGGGAACAATCTGCCTCGCGCTGACTCAGGCCAAACGCCAAAAGCGTGGGGCTTATTTTTTTCGTCCGGGCGCTGCAGGCGCTTCCCGCACTGACGCAGATCCCTGCAGCAGATAATGCTCGCAGCATTACCTCACTTTTTATACTGGGAAGCGTTATATGGACGATGGCATCTACGCTGCTCTCCGGCTGGTTGATTTGCACCAAGGGACGCAGCTTTTCCAGCAGAAAGGCCCGCAGACGCTGCACCGTCCGGGATCGCGTCTCCGCCTCCTTCATTCCCTCTAAGACTGCCGCCCCAAAGGCTGCGATTGCCGGCGTATTTTCGGTACCGCTGCGCAGTCCGCCTTCCTGCCCGCCCCCCATTAGCAGGGGAATCATTCGCTTTCCCCGAAGCATTTCAGCAGAGACATACAGCGCCCCTGCGCCTTTCGGCGCATAAATCTTATGCGCGCTTATGGAAAGCAGATCTACTCCAAGGGCGGTCGGCGTCACAGGAACGCGCATATATCCCTGCACAGCATCGCAGTGCACTACCGCGCCGGGACTTTTCCTTCGGATAATCCTTGCCGCCTCCCGGATAGGGTACAAAGCGCCTGTCTCGTTGTTGACCAGCATCATGGAAGCCAGGATTACGCTGTCGTCAGCTGCCTGTTCCAGGTATTCCAAATTTAGTGTCCCGCCCCGGGTGGGAATACGCACAACGGTAAATCCGTCCGATTCCAATCTGGCCGCAGTATTTTCAACAGAGGGGTGCTCGCCGTCTGTGATGAGGATTTTCCCTCGGCTGCTCCCCTTTTCCAGTCTTCTTTTGGCATATACTGTTCCCCAAATCGCTTGATTGTTGGCTTCTGTTCCACAGGAGCAAAACAGAATTTGTCCGTCTGCAGGACGGCGCAGCCCCAGAGACGCTGCCACACATCGCCTGGCCTCTTCCAGCATACGGTGGGCATCTATCCCCGCCTGATGCACAGAGCCGGGATTCCCATAACATATGCGCAAGGCTTCCCGCATTTTCTGCAGGGAAGCCTCTGAGGGTTTTGTTGTTGCGCTGTTGTCCAAATAAATTTGTTTCATATCCTTACGCCTTATTTAAATGCAAAGTGTTCCAACACCAGATCCAGTTCCTCCAAATGATCTTCATAATACTCCGGTGTAGACGTATAGGTAATATAGTATATATAATTCTCCCGCAAAACGGCTGCGATAATATACTGATATTCCTTTTCGTTCAGTGTTGCGTCAAATGTATATTTCATTCCGTCCATGCCGTCAAGTTCCGTCTCTTCTTCGGCGGTGACTTCCATTGTGTCATAAATCTCTGCAAACTGTTCCTTATAACTCTCCCACCAGGAAGAAACAGAATCGTCTGTCATATTCATACCAAACGCTGTAACAGATATACTGGTGGCGTCACCGGATGAAAAATAAGCGGCCGTGTAAAGGGAGGATTTATCTACCCGCCAGCCCTGCGGAACGTAAAACAAATAATCTGCATCCTCAGATGAGGCAAGCTGCATACCTGCAGGTACGTCCGGATCCTGCTTCGCACATCCGCCCAGTGCCATACCCAGGATCACCAGCAAGGATACCAGCAATATTCCTGTTTTCTTCATCGTTATCTTCTTACCTTCCTTCGGTCGAGACATACCGCTTTCTTATTCATAAATCGGATACTTTTTACAAATTTGTGTAACAGCGTCCCGAATAGAATCTGCTTTGGCGTCAAAGTCTTTTGCGGCCAGAGCCATGAGCTCTGCCAGTGTTTTCATTTCGGATACGCCAAGGCCGCGTGTCGTCACCGCCGGGGTACCCACCCGGATACCGCTGGTGACAAAGGGCTTTTCGGGGTCGTTTGGAATGGAGTTTTTATTGACTGTGATATATACCTGATCCAGTCGCTGTTCCATTTCCTTACCGGTGATATGCATGGGACGCAGATCCACCAGCATCAAATGATTGTCCGTTCCGCCGGATACCAGATCAAAGCCTTCCGCCAGGAGACCTTCCGCCAGGGCTTTTGCATTTTCCACGATTTTTTTCTGGTATTCCTTAAAGGAGGGGTCCAGGGCTTCTCCAAAGCAAACCGCCTTTGCGGCGATGATATGCTCCAGTGGCCCGCCCTGCATGCCGGGAAATACCGCTTTATTGATTTTCTTTGCAATTTCTTCATCGTTGCAAAGGATCATGCCGCCCCTGGGACCGCGAAGGGTTTTATGGGTAGTTGTGGTAACTACGTCTGCATAGGGAATTGGCGAGGGATGGAGTCCGGCTGCAACAAGGCCGGCAATGTGAGCCATGTCCACCATGAACAAGGCGCCCACGCTCTTAGCAATCTTGGAAATCCGTTCAAAATCGATGGTTCTGGCATATGCTGACGCGCCTGCGATAATCAGCTTGGGTCTGCATTCTTTTGCAGTGTTCTCCATAATATCGTAATCGATAAATCCGTTCTCATCCACGCCGTAGGGAACAAAGTTGTAGTTTATACCGGAGAAGTTTACAGGACTTCCATGGGTCAGATGTCCGCCGTGGGCCAAGTTCATGCCCATGACTGTGTCCCCGTGAGAAAGAAGCGCCATATAGACTGCTGTGTTCGCCTGGGCGCCGGAGTGGGGCTGTACATTTGCAAAATTTGCACCAAAAAGCTTGCACGCACGCTGTATGGCGATGGTTTCGATTACATCCACACATTCACATCCGCCGTAATATCTGCGGCCAGGGTATCCCTCTGCATATTTATTTGCAGGTGGGGTTGCCATAGCAAGCATTACTGCTTCTGAAATCATATTTTCACTGGCGATCAGTTCCAGACCTCTCTTTTCCCGTTGCAGTTCTGCAGCAATCGCATCTCCAACTTCCGGATCCGCTTTTTGCAGCTTTTCTATTACTGTTTGAACCATTTTTATAAATTCCCTTCTTTTCTTTCAGCTTGTTTCGATAGTACTTTTATTATACAGGATGTCCCCGTGCTTTGCAACAGCATTTTATGAACTCAAATAGGATTTTTGTAAAAAAGGCCGCAGGAAATCCTGCGGCCTTTTTTATTTATCTTTTATACAGTTTCCTTTTTCTTGCGGATCACAACAACTGCTGTGCATGCTACAGCTGCAACAGCTGCCGCAATAAAAATATACATCATATTGTCGCCGGTCTGGGGAGGCTTCTTATCTCCAGAACCGTTGTTGCCGCCAGAAACGGTTGTATCATCCCCGGCAGTGTCTGTCGTCACAGGGGGCTGCGGCTCCTCACCGCCCTTGTCTGCCATATAAGCTTCATACAGAGCAAGATACTTTTCATATGCCTCTTGACTTAATACTTTAAACTGGAACATTTCTACAGGATTCAAGTTAGAAATTGCATCAATGATTTCTTCCAGCGCAGCAATATCTTCTGCTGTCATATCTTCATATGCAGGCAGTCCCATTACCTTTTCGGTCAGGCTGATCAAAAGTTCTTCATCGACTTCTTCGCTGCTGATAATTTCAATGTATTTTTCAATCAAACCTATAAAAGTTTCAGGATTATTGAGTGCAATATAATCTACATTGATCATCTGGTCTTCTTCCATCGATACAATAGAATACAGCAAATCCAGAATCTGTTCCTTTTGTTCATCCGTCAATTCTTCCGATGCAATCAGTCCATTTGCAGTTTCCACAAAGGAATTTACTTTATCCATATCCACCGCATCTGTACCGCCGTAAACCAGCTTAAAGTAAGCGTTTACAAAGTTTGCGTAAGCCTCGGGAATCTCTGCTTTGATCTGAGGCGCAGCAAGACTGCCCATCACCAGTACATACAATTCCGTTACTTCTTCCTTATACTCCTCGGTGATTACTTTATAGTCAGGCAGGGCTTCGATACGAGCAATAATATCCTTTACCTGTATATCATACAGATAAAGCATATAGTTTATTTCCAGGTTTGTGAGGCCATCTGCATAATTGTTCATCAGATATTCCTGGTCTGCTGTATCTGTGATTGCATCCAGGGCTTCTACCAAAGCCAGCATTTCTGCAATCTGCTCTTCTGTCATGTCAGCGTAGTTTTCGGGCAGCGCGTTGATTCTTGCACCCAGTGCATCCAATTCCTGAACACGGGTATATCTTGCATAGGAATCCTGGAGTCTGTTGTAGGCTTCGCTATAGTTTTCTTTAATGTAGTTTACATCTGCTTCAGGCATAGCATTCAGCTGTTCGATCAGAGACAACATTTCTGCTACCTGTGCTTCGCTCATCCCGTCATATGCAGGAAGTGCTTCTATCTTTTCGCCTACAGCCTTCAGCTCTTCCGCATGGGCATAAGCAGCCAAAGAAGCTTCAAATCTTGCATAGTCCTCTGCAAACGTAGCTTTTACATAGTCCAAATCTTCGGCAGGCAGCGCGGCCAGCTCGTCCTTCAAAGACAACATTTCTGCTACCTGTGCTTCGCTCATCTGTTCAAAGGCAGGCAGCGCAGCCAGTTTTTCTCCGTATGCGTTCAAACCTTCCTCATGCATAAATGCTTCGTAGGAAGCCTCCAAACGTGCAATTGCATCTGCATATGTAGTTTCTACATAAGTTTTTGCATCGCCTTCCAATGCAGAAAGCTCTGTACGCAGTGCAAGCATTTCCTGCACCTGCTCATCGCTCATCTCTGCATATGCAGGAAGCGCTTCTACTCTTGCGCCCAGTGCATCCAGCTGCTCTTTTTCTTCAGCCCACTGATGTGCGGCATAGAGTTCGTCAATTTTCGTAATAGCGTCTGCATGGCTCTCTGTAAAATAAGCCTGTTCTCTTCCCTGGAGTCCATGAATTTTTTCATAATAACCCAGCATGCTTGTAATCTGCTCTTCTGTCAGTTCCTCATATGCGGGCAGCGCCAACACGTCAGCAGCCAATTGATCCAACTCGGTTGTGTCAATAGGAAGATACTGGGGACACTCGTTGATGATCTGCATGGTATGCGGAATCTTAGTACCGTCCTCCGTTACACCAAAGACCTCATTTGCGTTTACAGACAACTTTACGTTAAAATCTGCTTCCTGGTTAAGAATCTGGAACGTGTAAACAGCAACAACACCGTTATTGGTATTGTTGAGATTATAGGCCGTTGACTGTGCATAATATGTCACAGGATTAGAGTTGATATTGCCAGGAATATATTCCTGTGCCGACCACACGTCTTTATTTTCGATGGACGTGAGCTTCAGCGCCTCAGCATTGTAGCTGACAAAGGTTCTATAGCACCATAGGCCAGGGTTGTTTCCCAACTCCACTGTCATAGTCAGTGTGCTTTTGTCTTCACTGATCTCTCCGGTAACATGGGTATAAAGATCTGTATCAGGAAGATCAGCGGCTGTTCCCGGAACAACGACCACTATTCCGGCAACAAGCATTGCTGCCACAACCAGCAATGAAATAAGCTTTTTCATCTGGATTTTACCTCCAAGTTTATAATACATATTTATTATAGCTGTTTATAAGCTGAATGTCAAGTCATTTCTATTATATTTAAACGAAAAATACAAGCATATTTTATATTTTTTTTACATTTTATCCACCTTTTTTTATAGTTATTTTACAGAATTAACGTTGCAAAAAAGCCCCCACATTGTGGAGGCTTTTTATTGCTAAGCTATTTTTATAACTTAAACACCAGCAAGATGCTTTCTGATCCGGAGCTGGTCTTTTGCATCGATAAATCCGTCCATATTTACGTCTGCTCTGGAAACAGCAGCAAATCCGGTTTCATCAATGATCTTTGCAAGATACTGTCTCATGAGCGCTGCGTCTTCTACAGTGATGGAGTAGTCGCCGTCTACATCGCCCATATATTCTCTGTTCCAAGCGAAATCATAGCTACCGACATGGTAGTTATCCATATCCATAGCAACACCAAAGTTCCAGAAGAAGAAGGAATCAAGGTTTTGTTCATAGTTGCAAAGGGTAAATACTTCTATTCCAGTCATATTTACAACCTTTACGCCATTAAGATACAGAGCAAGCTCACATTTTTCAGCGTCTTCGGGACCCTTAGGCTGCGGAGCGTACAACTTCACTTCAAAGTTATAAGTCTCGCCAACAATCAGCTTTATGACATCACTCTTCTCATTTTTTGAATCGCCGCCGGCAATCGGATTAGCCCGCAGGAAGAACACCTGCTCTTGCGCATCGTAGCCAGCTTGCATTGTTCCCAGCAGATTTTTACCAATACCAACACCGAAGTAATGGCCGTTACCTACAGTATCATTGGTATCGAATGTTCCGTTGTAGACAAAATCAAAGCCGTAGGTCATACCCTTTTCGTTCAGCTCTTCTTTTGTCATGTTTGTACCCAGTCTGATTCTATTATAGTTTAAGTCAGAATCAACGTATCTGCCAACGCCATCCTCAAAGATGAGACCACACTCACTGGAATCTGTGGTAACTTTTACAAAATCATCGGTAAAGTCGTGGAAGAAGTTGAGCGTGCCAGTGTAATCCTCTTCTGCCGTAGGAAGCACTACATATCTCTTTTCAACACAGCCATCGCTTTCCTGACACTTAGTATAAGCAATGGTATTGCCCTCTTCGTCTGTCTCTACACGGTTAATGTCATACGCCTGGAATTTATGTTCCAGCATCGGAATTTCCTGTTTTTCTTCTGTTGCACCGCAAACATAACAGGTATAGGTGTTTGTGCCCTGCTCATAGCACTTTGTGGGAGCAGTTGTTGCCCAATGATAAATATGCCCGCCATTTGCAGCACAAGCGTCTGCACCGGTAGCCTTTACATCAGAAATGGTTTTCTCATAGTCGGAACCATCGTTGATATCCAGTCCGGTAACCAATGTATCAAAGGTTTTTGCATCGTATACATAGAAGTTATCAATCACAACACCACAGTTGTTGGTGTAAAGAATTGCAAGATCTTCATAGTAGTTCATTCCTACAGGTGCGGTGTAAACTACTTCTTTGTCCAAATAAATTGTCAAAGTACCGTTCTGCACCTGGATAGTTACGTTATGGAATTCACCGGCAGTCCAGGGAGTCATATTCTTTACCGCGTCAGTAGCGCCTACGGCGTCTTCGCCATAGTAGTACAAGTCTTTATGTACCCCGACAAATTTGTTTCCGATCTTGACACGAGAACCGTCACCGGAAGCAAACTTGTTCACGATAAATTCAAGCCAAGCTCCATCCAGCGTTTTATCATCGCAGATGGTTCCTTCTTTGTCCGGATAAATCGCAAGGTCAAAGTTTACAATGTACTGGCTTCCAACTTTGTTGTTATACTTGGTTGTCAGGTACAAAGCATTTGCCCCAGCATAGTTTTCCCCATTTTTCGTGTTGGGTTTGTTGGGGTTCTTCTCCTCGTTGAATACAGGGCTGATCAGCGTAGCTTCGCCTTCTACCTCTTGCGTCGAGATGTGATCCCAGATATTCACAGCTTCGCCTACATACTCTACCTGTGAAAATGCGCAACCTTCAAATACGGAATTCCAGCTATCCCCCTCAAAGTCAATGACTGCTTTGTTCCCTACCTTGAGATTGTCCATCTTCATACCTTCAGGCCAGAACACATATCCACTATCATTGATACACATTCCTTCCATTTTGGGGAAGGTGCCTTCCACTTGTACGCCGTTTACATAAATTTCTGTCTTGTCGGCCAGGGAGACATATTTGACATGGTACCATTCATCCGGCTGGAAGGAATACGCCACATTCTGTCCCTCTTGGTTTAAACCAACACCGATTTTCTCATTGGTGATCCAAGGACCATTGCCGTTGGGCTCCAATTCATTTTGTGTAGTCGGATTGCTAATGAAACTCATATCAAATTCAATTGCAAAGGTGCCATCTTCATTTTTCCAGCCTTCTCCCACCTTAGCAAAGGTATAAGCTTTTGCATCAGCCATACCATATTTCTTGCCCAAATCACGGCGGAATTCAAGCGCTGTGACAGTATCGCCAGCAGTATCTCCTCCGCGTGAAGTACCGTCAAAATCAAATTCGGCCTGGGTATCGTTGCCATCTGTCAGTCTGATGTTATCCATCAGGATACCATCTGCGCCGCAATATATAGCATCGCCGCTGTGAAGCTGACCATCAATCGAACCGATCGACTGTCCATTAATTTTGACATCGGTTTTGCCTGCCTCAGCGTCGCCTGTGCGAAGCGAAATATTATATTTCTCTCCAACTTCAAAATCGTAAGCGAGCGTTTTTTCCTCTCCGCCAACATTCAATCCAATTCTGTCAATTCTGACAAAAGGATAAGTCGCGCTGCCATAGTTTACGCCAAGTCCGCCTTCCTCTTTTTCAAACCAGAAATCAAATACCAGATTGCGGTTTGCAGAGGAAGGGCTGCCAAGGTGAAAATATGTAACCCTTCCAGCATTGTTTTCCAGCGGGACAGAATATACATTTTCAAACTTATCCCCATCTGGTGAAGCAGTAAACTCAAAGGCAGCCGACAGGCCCACGGCCAGCGTGCCTACGAGCATTGACAAAGTAAGCACAAGTGCTAATACTTTTTTCATAGGGTAAACCTCCATATAATTTTGGTAAAATCATTGTAGCATTCTTATAACAAATTGTCAATACTTTTTCGGCACTTTTTTGTGCATTTTACAGAGCAGACAAAGGGATTTTTGAAAAAACAGCGTGTGTTTTAGACAGCCCTCCCCTACTTATTGAGGCAATGTATACTGCAAAATCAACATATTGAGAAAAATTCTATTATTATAATTTGATTGTTTCTTTTTTTACGAATCCGTTTCAAAATATTTACTTTATTCATATTTTGTTTAGACATTTTGTCAAAGTTTCTTCTTTTTTAAGGCTGTGCCGCAGTACATTGTCAAGGAACATACAAGGGAAGTCTGTATATCTGTCCCCCTGTCAGCGAACGCTGTCCCCCTCAGTCAGAGGGGGACTTGGGGGTGCAATGCGAGGGAGAGCAAATATCTCCAGGCGACTCCCGGGGAGCCCCTGCAAAGCGCATACACATATTTTGGCTCCCCTGTGATGTGGCACGCGAGGCGACTCCTCCAGAGTCGCTTCGAGACACTGGGGGGGTGTCCGCCGTATCTCTCCCTTACAAAAGCAAAAAACCGTTCGCTGCCACGAACGGTTTTTGGAGCTGATAGGCGGATTCGAACCGCCGACCTCGTCATTACCAATGACGTGCTCTGCCAGCTGAGCTATATCAGCAAACAGGCGAAAAATGCCTTCTTGTGATTTCCGCCTGCCTATTATAACAAAGAAAAGGTGGCTTGTCAATACAGTTCACTGAAAATATCCATGATATTTCATGGTTTTCTCTCCAGGAAACAAATATTGATGCAATTCCACAAAGTAATCGTCCGTCATGGATGCAATATAATCGGTGACGATCGTATCTGGATCTGTTTCCTCATAGGGAAGTTCCCGAACATAATGGCCGGCTGTGACAAACTCGATATGGTGGCGGAACACAGGAGAAGTGCTGCGGCCTTTTTTCACATCCTCCACCAGCCGTCGGTACAGACGTTCAAACATAGGCCGGATCACATCCCGCTGGGGACCAGCCACAGCAGGGCTTTGGTATATCTGCTGATAGTTGCTGCGTTTGGCTGCGGAAAGGGCGTCAAAATACTCCTGGTCGATTTTAATGTAGGGCTTTCCATAGCTGTTTTCGATAATATTGACGCTTAAATTGTTGATGATCTCCGCGTTGATTCGGCCTATGGCACCATACGCAAAAGCATCCTCTGAAATCAGTCCTGCTTTTTTGGCGTCTTGCCGGTCCTTTCCCAAATAAGAGATGATATCGCAGATGCGCACCAGACAGCCTTCCAAAGTGGAAGGCATCAGACGCCGGTTGTTGGCCCGGTCCCGGTAGCAGGCGTCTACGGCTGCATCCAAGTCGGAAAAGTCCTCCATCGGTCGCGGGCGGTATTCGTCACACTCGATCTCCCCGTCATGGGACAGGATGCCGTTGAGGGTCTGCAGCGTTATATTATAAGGAAAGATGCCGTCTAACACCCGTACGGAGTGAACGTTATGGGCAAAGTGGCGACCGGTTCCGGCAAAATACAGCTCGTCCAAATAGGTTTCTCCTGCATGGCCGAAGGGAGTATGGCCCATATCGTGCCCTAGGGCGATGGCTTCGATGAGATCCAGATTGAGGCCCAGCACGCTGCCGATGGTGCGGGCGATCCGGGACACCAGCTGGACGTGGAGCGCCCTGCGGGAGATGTCGTCGTTTTTATAAAAGGAAAAAACCTGGGTTTTGTCAGTAAATCGGTTATAATAGGCAGAATGGAGGATTTTATCCGTATCCCGTACAAAGGGGGGACGCCACAAGGTGGGGCGGTCGTGATCGGGATTTCTGCGCCGGGCCAAATCGTCGGGAAAGCCCACCTTTGGAACAGTATTATGCTGCCGATCATAGCAGATGCGATCCTGCATTTCTTTGGATAAGGCATCGTATTTCAAAGGCGGACTCCTTTCAAAAGTTTTTAAGCGCTGTCACAAAAAAGGCTGAAGGAAAACACAAGGGTATCGTTGCCATTGGAAACGCCTCCCGGTGTTTCCACACAGCAAAACACGGGCAGGGTCAAAATGGTTTTGTGCTGTCTGCAGGGAAATTTAATAATTTCAAGCCCCCTGATTGAGCTACACAAACTTTGTAAGCCCCCCTCTGGTTGAAGAGGGTATCAGCGTTCGCTGACAGGGGGTGAGATACAGGCTTTCTTCCATTGCTATGGCAGCATCCAACTTACGAATGTACAAACAGAAAATAGAGAAGCACCGCGGCTCCAAGGGCAATCCGGTACCAGCCGAAGCTCTCGAAGCTATGGCGGCGTACAAAGCTGACTAAGAATCGAATGACCGCCAAAGATACCAAAAACGCCGTAATGGTGCCCACCAAAAGGACGAGCAGTTCTGTCATCCCGAACATCTCCGTCTCACCGGAGGCAATCTTTAGGACATATTTGAGTCCCCGCAGACCGCTGGCCCCAAACATGACAGGTACGGCCAGGAAAAAGGAGAACTCGGCTGCCGCCGTCCGGGATACGCCCAGGAGCATAGCGCCTACAATGGTAGCGCCGCTGCGGGAGGTACCGGGAATGAGCGCGAGAACCTGGAACATACCGATAAACAAGGCTGTTTTCATATCGATATTTTCCGGCTGCTCAATGCGGAAGGGCTTTTTGCTGCGGGTTCGCTCGATGACGATAAATGCCACACCATATAAAATAAGGGTGATGGCCACCACCACAAAGTTGGACAGCCTCTGATCGATCAGATCGTCAAACAGCAGTCCGATCACCGCTGCAGGAAGGACGGCGACAATGATTTTCCCCCACATTTTCAGGGTGTAGCTGTTTTCTGCAGGGGTTTTCTTTTTGCTCCAGGGGTTGAGCCGTGAAAAATAGATCACCACCACGGCCAAAATCGAACCCAGCTGAATGACCACATCAAACATGGACATAAAGGCGTCGGAGGTTTCTTTTAATGGAAAAAACTCATTAAAAAGGATCAGGTGTCCGGTGCTGCTCACGGGAAGCCATTCGGTGATCCCCTGGATAATGCCTAACAGCAGCGACTTGATAAGTTCGATGATCAGTTGCATATGACAGGTGCCTTTCTTGAAGGTTTAGAGACTTAGTACCGGTGTATACGTTTTTAGCCTTCCCGCAGAATATCTCCCTCGCTTACCGCAAAGGGAGGCTTTAAAAGAAACGTCATCCCCGGATGGGGAGCCGTTTCCAGGGGAACCCCATCGGCATCCCACATTTCATCTGCCGTAAAGGGACGGCCCGGGCGGCCAGGAGAAAGAACCTCGACCACACTTCCCCGCACCGTTTTATTGCGCTGGACAAAGGAAACACGGCCCTCTTCATCTGCGCCGCTGGCTGCCACGGCAAGATATGCTTTTTCCCGAAGATAGCCGGGCTGCGTGACCAGGTTCGGTTCTGTTTTTGGATCGCAAAAGAAAAAGCCGGTTCCGTATTCCCGGTGGGACACAGAGTCCAGTTCCCGCTGCCAGGCGGGATCGAAGCGATACGATGCCGGATCCCTTTCATATGCATCCAGAGCCATTTTATATGTATTCGTCACAACGGCAGTATAGTACGCGCTGCGGACCCGGCCTTCCAGCTTCAAACTGTTGATCCCGGCCTGCACAAGCTTCGGCACATGTCCGATCATACACATATCCTTGGAACTCATAATAAAGCTCTCGCCCCCATCTTCCACAATGGGCAACCGCGCGTCGGGGCGCTTTTCTTCTGCGATCTCTCCGGAGTAGATCCAGCGGCAGGGCTGGGCGCACGCGCCTCGGTTGGCGTCACGCCCCACGTAATACTGGGAGAGAAGGCACCGGCCGCTATAGGCCACACACATGGACCCGTGGACAAAGGTCTCCAGCTCCACCTCCTCTGGCAAGGCGGCCCGTATGGCTGAGATCGCTTCGAGAGATAATTCTCTTGCCAGGACAATGCGCTTCGCTCCCATATTATGCCAGGCCATGCATGTGGCGGATGACACAGTGGACGCCTGGGTGGATATATGGATTTCCAGATTGGGTGCGCACGCTCTGGCCAGAGTCACCACACCCAAATCCGACACAATAGCCGCATCGGCGCCAATGGCCTGCAGATACTGCAAAAACTGCCGTAGAGCAGGATATTCCCCGTCCCTGGGCATGATATTCACTGTAACATACACCCGCACACCACGCGCATGGGCGTATTCTACCGCCTGGGCCAGTTCTTCATCTGTAAAATTGCCGGAGGCGGCCCGCATACCGAAGGCTTTTCCAGACAGATACACAGCATCCGCTCCAAAATAAATGGCGCTTTTGAGTTTTTCAAAGTCGCCTGCCGGCGACAGCAGCTCCGGCCGCATCACTCTGCATAGTCCATGCACATTCTGGCATGGGTATAGGGCCGCACATATGTATCCGCGGCTGCCTGGTGCAGGGGATGCTTTTGATATGCCAGCAGCGCCGCTTCATCGGTGAAAGCAGTATCCAGCATCATATCCCCGGTCGAAGTAGCAAGTCCATCCACCGCCACCGCGGCGGAGAGCAGGCCCGGGATCTGTCCAAGGAGACCCTCCAGGGCCTCCTTGGCGTTTTGCTTTACAAGGGCCAATCTTTCTCCTGTAAGCTCTTCCTTCAGTTTCCAAATGACAATGTGTCTAACCATTTTTCCCTTTCCCTTTACACATTCATGATCACAGGCAGGATCATTGGTTTTCTCTTGGTTTTGCCAAACAGATATTTTGTAAGACTTTCCTTGACGCTGTTTTTCATCTGCGTCCATTCGGTGACGCCGGAATCCAACGCATCGGTAAGCACCTTGGTAGCGATCCGCCGCACCTCTTCCATCAGTTCCTCCGCCTCACGCACGTATACAAATCCTCTGGAAACGATATCCGGTCCGCTGGCAAGTGTCTTTTCCTCCACGTCTACAGTGGCTACTACTACGATGAGGCCGTCCTGGGCCAGATGGCGTCGGTCCCGCAGGACGATATTGCCCACGTCGCCTACGCCGTATCCGTCGATGAGCACCCGTCCGGAAGGAACCGTGCCTGCCCGCTTGCAGTTGTTCTTATCCAGCTCCAGCACATCGCCGATGGCTGTGACAAAAATATTTTTGGAATCCATACCCAAAAATTCCGCAAGCTCCTTGTGCTGCATCAGATGCCGGTATTCTCCATGGATCGGCATGAAAAATTTGGGCCGTATCAGATTGTGCATCAGCTTCAGCTCTTCCTGGCAGGCGTGACCGGACACATGAACCTCGGGATCATCGTGATACACGTTGACGCCCCGCTTATACAGTTCGTTGATGATCCGCCCCACCAGCAGCTCGTTTCCAGGGATCGCATGGGAGGACAGCACCACCAGGTCCTTGGAGGACAGCTCGATCTGACTGTGGTCGGAAAAGGCCATCCGGTATAGGGCGGACATAGGCTCGCCCTGGGAACCGGTAGTCACCACCGTAACCATTTCGCTGGGATATTTATTGATGTCGTTTAAATCGATGAGCACCCCTTCCGGGACCTTCATATAGCCCAGTCGAACGGCTGCGCCCACTACATTGATCATGCTGCGGCCGGTGACTGCAACCTTCCGTCCAAACTTTACGCTGGTATCGATAATCTGCTGGACCCGGTGTACATTGGAGGAAAAGGTTGCGATAATGATCCGCTTATCCGCATTGGACAGAAAAATATGATCCAGCGAATGGCCCACGGTGCGCTCTGACGGGGTATACCCGGACCGCTCCACGTTGGTGGATTCACACATGAGCAGCAGCACGCCCTCATTGCCGTACTCACCCAGCCGGGTGACATCCATCATACTGCCGTCGATAGGGGAAACATCCAGTTTAAAGTCCCCGGTATGGAGCACCACGCCCACAGGGGTACGCACTGCGATGGCGCAGGCGTCTGCAATGGAGTGGTTCACCCGGATAAATTCACATTTGAACACGCCGGCGTTTACTACACTGCCGGCTTCTACGGTGATCAGCTTGGTTTTATTGGTAAGCTTGTGCTCCGCCAATTTGTTTTCCAAAATGCCCAGGGTCAGGCGGGTACCGTAAATGGGCGGGTTGATGCTGCGCAACACATAAGGCAGCGCGCCGATGTGGTCCTCATGTCCATGGGTCAAAAAAATGCCGCGGATTTTGGAGGCGTTTTTTTCCAGGTAGGTAATATCAGGGATAACTAAGTCGATACCCAGCATATCCTCGTCCGGAAACGCAAGACCGCAGTCGATCACAACGATATCCTCGCCGTATTCCAAAACGGCGATGTTTTTGCCAATTTCGTTCAGTCCACCCAGCATCATAACTCTGAGTTTATTCTTTGCCATAATGATTGTGCCTTTCTTCTTTGTCTGCCCCAGCAGCAGACAGCCTGTGAAAACTGTATATTTGAAGTGAGGTACGCTTCATTTTCACAGGATCCTCTTCAGGCGACTTTTATCTCCTGATTTGGTATGCAATCCCGTTCGTTTCATGAATTCTGAAAAAGGCAGGCGTGGCCTGCAAAAAAATACAGCACAAGCAAACCCGAACGCGCGTCCGGGTTCAGCGGCATGTCCGAGGGCGGCGGTACACACCGTTTTTGCTTCTTGCTATACTATCAATAAAAGTTTGCAGTTTGCTGCCACAGACGGCCTCGCGCCTGTCTTTTAGCCAGGAGACAAAACAAGGCCCCCAGACTCGCATCCCAAAAGGGACAACACGAACAAATTACTCCAAATATTATTATACACAAAAACTGTCCCACTGTCAAGAGATCATCCGATCAGAGAGCAGATCAGCATCACAAGACCAAATAAAAAGGAGCAAAGACAAATCCCACAAAAAAAAGCCTGATTGCGTCGTTTGCGTTTTCTTTCCCGTCTGGGAGATAAGGCTGCACTGCCCCCTTCAGCAATTTTAACTGCTTCCTGCACCATATCCATCTCCCCTGCATCTTCTCCGTCGGAAAAATCGCCGCCCCGGCGCAAAATTAAATAGGCTTCTTCAAAATACGGGCTGCCTGTGTTGGTGATATGGATGATTTTCTTCTGGCATCCTTTGATCATACGATCCCGTCCTTTCCCGGAGTATTTTCCCGCTGTTTCTCCGGTAGTATTGCCTTTCTATATGCAGATATACAGCTTACAGGTAAATTTTTCTACTTACTGTTCCATTTTCTCCCTATGCGTCAGATTTAACAGTTTATTCGCCTTTTGTTTTTCATTTCCGACAGAAAGCACTACTATAAGTGCATATTTTTTGAAATTTTTATGTAACTGTTATTGTATATATTCATAACTGTTGGCGTATAAATAATTCAGCAAATCATTTACACTATAAGACAGATGTTACTGGGAAGTGTAAAAGGAGACTGGAACATGCCTACAAACAAATTGCCGTTTACCTTTCACTTAGACGAAGACGTTTTGTGTAAGGTTAAAATTATTGCAAAAGCAGAAACCAGAAGTGCAAGCAATCTTTTAGAATATTTGTGTAAAAAATGTATACGGGAATATGAGAAAGAGCACGGCGAAATCAATATAAGAGACGAACTGTAAAGGCGCGTGAAGCAAAATGGGTCCAATCTCAAAAACAAGGAGGCTGCATGCAGCCTCCTTGTTTTTGCCTCATTCCCGGCGGAATTTTATTATTCCCCCGCAGGGTCTTCTTCTGTCTGCGGGTGGTCTGCCGATGCGGCCTCTGCCTGCGCAAGGGCCAATGCCCCATCATAAGCCTGAATGACCGCTGTCTCCAGCTCAGCGCGGAATGCGCCGTTGATGGGATGCACAATGTCCCGGAAGGTGCCGTCTGCATTTTTCCTGCTGGGCATGACGATAAAATACTTTTCGCGAGCATAAATCACTTTGATGTCATGTACGGCCAGCTGATCGTCAAAAGTGACAGATGCAATTGCTTTCATTGGACCGTCTTCAAACAGTTTTCGAATTTTCACGTCTGTGATATTCATAGTAGCCTTCCTTTCATAATGTTAAATGAAATTGCTGTTCATAGTATCCGCTGATTTTCTGACAGTATGCGCAGTACCAAAAAATTTGACCGCCGGGCTTTGTATTTGCATCAATTTATGGTACAATATAACTATAACACAAATCTAAGCGAAATGATATAATAATACTGTGAAAGAAAAGAAAAATCTGATTTAAAATTTTTGGCGAATTTTGTGAACGAACGACGGCAGAGAGTTTATAAGTCAAAACAGCCTAAACCCTGTTTTTCAAACCCATCTTTATGCGCCGCCGGCAAACTGTCACAATTGCAGAGAAAGGCATGGTCAAAACGTATGGCATTACAAAACACGCATTTGGGGGCTGATACAATTGAGAAAATGCTCTCCGGGGGAGCGAAAAAAATTTTTTTTGCAGGCATCGGCGGCATCAGTATGTGCTCCCTTGCCCGGGTGACGCAGCTGCGGGGCCATATTGTCAGCGGATATGACCGCACACCCTCCGATATCACCCGCCAGCTTGCAGAGAGCGGTATCACAGTATATTATGAAGCAGACCCAGCACACGTAGAAGGATGCCATATGCTGGTATATACTGTGGCTATGCCGGCGGACAATCCGGAATATGCCGCGGCACAGCGTGCAGGAATACCGTGCGTATCCAGAGCAGATTATCTTGGATATTTGATGTCCGGGTACGGCTGCCGGATCGGCGTCAGCGGCATGCATGGAAAATCCACCACCACATCGATGCTGGAAAAGGTATTTTCCGACGCGGGACTGGATCCTACCGTAAGCTGCGGCGCCCGAATGATGAGTCAGAACAGCACACACAGGATCGGGGGAGAGGAATACTTTATTTTTGAAGCCTGTGAATATATGGATTCTTTTTTGGACTTTTATCCCACGATCGCCATTATTTTGAATATTGAAATGGACCATGTGGATTACTTCCATTCTATGGAACAAATCCACGCCTCTTTTCATAAATTCCTGAAACGAACCGGTCCCAGTGGAATCGCGCTTGTAAATTGCTGCGACGACGATGTTATGCGGGCCGCCCAGGGTTATACCGGAAAGCTAGTTACTTTTGGGGTGGAAGAGTCGGAGGCAGACTACTGCGCGGACTCCATATCCTTCCAAAAAGGGTGCGCGCGGTTCACCATCCGCCACAAGAAAACGCCCTTGTGTAGTGTGTCTCTGCATGTGCCCGGCGCCCATGCTGTGTGCGATGCCCTTGCCGCAGCGGCGGCAGCCCATCTGTGCGGCATATCCGGAAAGGATATATCCCAGGCTCTCGCCTCCTTCCAGGGTCTGGGCCGGCGGATGGAGCTTTGCGGCGCGGCAAGATGCGGCGCGGCCATCTATTCCGACTACGCCCACCATCCGACAGAAATTGCAGCCAGCCTGTCTGCCGCGGCACAGATGGGGTATGACCGGATCTTCTGCGTATTTCAGCCCCATACCTATTCCAGAACCAGTCGGCTGTTCCACGCCTTTACAGACGCGCTTTCAAACATGCAGCAGGGAGAAATCGTACTGGCTCCCATTTATTCTGCCCGGGAAGTAAACACATACGGCGTCAGCGCTGAGCGCCTTTCCGACGCCATTGTACAAAAGGGAGTACCCTGCCGGTTTATTGCACAATTTCAGGATATTGCGGCATACCTCAACGAGCACGGCAGCGAAAAAGATATGTTTCTCATAATGGGAGCGGGGGATATTCCAAAGGTGATCCCTTATTTACAGTAAATCACACAGGAGTCCTTTTCCAGGGCTCCTGTAAAAAAATTTGCAAAAGCTATTGCAAAGCGCGCAGATTTATGCTAAAATACATACCGTTATCGGTATGCGATAATTTATATAGGGGTATAGCTCAGTTGGTAGAGCAGTGGTCTCCAAAACCACGTGTCCAGAGTTCGAGTCTTTGTGCCCCTGCCAGATGGAAGTCCTGTAAACTTAGTGTTTACAGGACTTTTTATTTTGCAAAAATGGCCTTTTACTCTTTTTTACCCTTTTCAGAATCAGAAACTTAGGAAAAGAGGCCACAGGGCCTCTTTTCCGTCAGCTGATGATTCGCTGAATCAATTGTTCCATCCGGGAAGCACTGTCCTACCGCATCTGTTCTGTTGCATGTTTGCATATGTTCAACGCATAAGCAGTCTGTCCGAAGAGGCGGATGTCTTAAAAAACTCCGAAGCGCTTGGATCCATGCTCTGCCCGGAATAGAAGCGACTGGATTTAAACCATTTGCAGGTGCTTATCATACAAAGGCTTTCAACAGTTTTTCATTTTCAAGTGTAATTTTACAGCACCACAGACAGCGAATTTGTAAATATTTACGTCTCCGCTCCTGCATCAGTTAATAGATGGAATATAAAATATTTACATTATGTTTTTTTTTTTCATCATTTTTTCTAAATTTATAACAGCGTTAAACTTTTTTTATGGAATATATTGACAATTAAAACAGAGAATGTTAAAATAAAACAAAGTTATAATTCTTATAAAATTTATCTAAGACGTCATTTTTCGGTATCTTGAAATCCAGCGGTTCTTTGCAAACGTATGTTCAGTATGCCCCCCTTCCACATGTTTTGTAATGTGTATATCTGCTGCGGCGGTATGGGCTGTTGACTTACGAACATATTTGCTTTTTGTAGATAAAGGACAGATATAGTCATAAACGTGCTTGCAATGGACTATTTAAAAAATACATTCAGAAAGTGATGTACAGGAATGGTATTATTGGCAAACGTTTATAACAAAGTTATAAAAGAGGATGTTCATCTGGAGCATTTGTATTCCATGTTGACAGAAATATGTACTGTTCATATTGTGTCTCTGAACGCAGCATTTGACCATGAAGGCAGCATTGCTATTGAAGATTTCTGCAAGTATTCCCATTTATGTTTTAATTCTGACGCAGCGACCGTTCCGTTTATCTATTCACTGGTAAGAAAAATCAAAAATATTGAGAAAAAAATCAAAGTTTTTCTCGTAGGTTCTTTTGCAACATTGTGTGCAGAAAAAATATTGGAAGATTGTCCGGAAATCGATTTTATTGTTTTGGGGGATTATGAAATACCAATCATAGATTATTTAGGTGGTATAGAAAATGGAAATTATATATACAGAAATGGCGATGATTTGTCCCTAAAAAAGCAATATGTTTTCAACATGAAACATTACCATGTGGTGGATCATGTATTGCTGCAAGACAAATACCTCAAAAATCTGCCAATTGTTAAAATAGAAGCAGCGCGGGGCTGTATAGGCCGGTGCCATTTTTGTACCCAAAATTATTGTCTGAACAAAAAGAGGATCGTATGGCGTGGGAGAAATATACAAGATGTTTTTGAAGAAATAGTCCATACGTATGAACGATATGGAATTATTGCTTTCCTAATAAATGATAGTGCATTTGAAAGCCCAGGTACTATCGGGAAACAACGAATCGATGCGTTTTGTGATTTATTATTACAGTATCCACAAAAATTTACGATAAATTTTAATACGAGAGTAAAAGGCTTTACGGAGAAAGATCAGCCCTTGCTCAAAAAAATGAAAGAATCGGGATTTTTATTTGTACTGCTGGGAATCGAGTCTTTTGATGACAATGATTTGATTTATTATAACAAACGTGTTTCAAAGGATGAGAATATTGCGACTTTAGAACTGCTTTTAAAGAATGATTTTTATATCGATTGTGGATTTATAAACTTGAATCCGCTTAGCACGGTAGAATCCATTCAAACAAATTATACATTTTCAAAAAAGTATGGTTTCTTCTACGATTACCATTTTAATACACGGCTTTCAGTCAATTATGGCTCCGAAATGTATACCAGAACAGAAAACATGGGACTGCTAAAGGATACCTTTTCTTACCTGAACACCTTTGACTACAATTATTTGCATCCGGATGCTGGTCATATTGCTGAAAGACTTGGCGCGGCAAACCGGTTATCCCAGTATTACACGGAAGAAGCAATATATCTTGATTTTCGATCTTGTTTTTTGAGTGTAATGAATGTGTATGACGAGGGGGCGGTCCACAACTTTCAGAAAGCAACCCGGCCCATTATAAAAGATTTACGCGATATAAAATTTGAAATGTTTTTTGAACTGATTTTTACAGAAACCGACGTACATAAAATAATGAAGAAATATAATCCACTTATCCGAAAGTGTTACAGCGATATACAGGTTGTCATGAGGAAATTGTCCAAGGATAAAAGATATTTGCAGTATTTGGCAAATAAAACGGGCAGGCGATAAAATGGAATTGAAGTTTTCAAAGTTTAATCACTACACATACATAGACAAAACGGAAACGCTTTTGCTTTATAATAAGCTGCGAAATACAATGGGATATTTGCAGCCAATATCCCTTCGCAATTTACCGCTTAGTATTGATACAGTTCCGGAAAAAATGATGGGCAGGTTAAGGGACCATGGATTTGTAGTGCCCGCTTCTATAGACGAAAGCATACAAGGGGATGATTTACATGAAAAAATCATCAATAGCAGTTCGCTGCATTTTACAATATTGACGTCAGAAAGCTGCAATTTTGGTTGTCAGTATTGTTTTGACGACTTTCAAAGATCCCATATAAAAGAAAGTGTTATACAGGACCTCATTACGTATGCCAAAAGGAACATCGGCCAATATACCGAAATGAATGTTGCCTGGTTTGGGGGAGAGCCTCTTTTAGCAAGGGATTCGTTGTATACCTTATCTGAGGCATTTATCGATATCTGCAGAAAAACATCGAGGCGGTATTCTGCCTCTATTACCACAAACGGTTATCTGCTGGACTACGAAACATTTAAAAGGCTTTTGCGGTATAGAGTTTTTGAGTATATTATAACGATTGACGGAACTGCAAAAACGCATAACGTTAGCAGGCCGCTGAAAAACGGTGGGGGAACATTCCATAAAATCATTGAAAATCTGCGCTGTATCCGTGATCATGTAAAATCTCAGCAATTTCGCATCGTACTGCGGACCAATATAACGACAGATGTCTTAGAGAACTTACATGACTATTTGTCGTTTGTGCAGGAGGAGTTTGGAAAAGACAACCGCTTTACCTATCTATTCAGTCCGGTTTACGATTGGGGAGGCGACCGCATAAATGCAATGCGTGGAAAGCTAATCGATTCTATGTCAGACGTCTATGCGACATTAGCAGAAGGAGACTGGCAGCTGAATATGAGTGCCTTGCAAGGACAGCTGTCTCACGCAATTTGCTCATATGCACAAAAAAACACATATACGGTAAACACTCTGGGAGATGTATTTTTGTGTCCCCAGCTGCAGGAATATCCTATCGGTAAACTAATAAATGGAAAGCTGGAAATAGATGAGTACAAGGCCGCTTACTGGTATTCCTTGTCCGCGAAGGCAATTGAGGGATGCAAAAGTTGTACCGACTATTCTATCTGCAAGGGAAAAAGCTGTGTACGCAATCTCTTGTTTTTCAATAAAAATCCCATGGATCCGGCGCAGTTGAATTGCGGTCGTGAATATGCATATTTAAATGATGTGTTAAAAGTTCTATATAAAATGAATAAAGATAGTTTTATAGAATTGTAGGTGAAACAGGTGGAAGATACACGAAAAAAGGTAATCGAATGCTTTAATAGTCTGGGCTTTGTTGTAGACGATGACGATACGGTGGATATTCTTGACTACTTGGATAATTCCATCACGTATATTTCCTTTATCGTCGAAGTTGAAAGCACATTTGATATCGAAATCCCAGATGAATATTTACTGCAGGGGAGGATGCGCAACATCGGCAATGTGTGCGATGTAGTTGAGATGCTGAAGAAGGAATGATCGCTTTGCTGTGTAAAGACGGGGAAAATGCCGCAAGGCCATTTGAAGGGGCTGCGTATGCGTTCGTACTCCATTTAAATGGCTATGCAGCGGCATTGCACCCTTCTTATAATTACATAAAAGGAGGTGAAATCATGAAAAAGCAGCTTAGAAAGCCATGCGCCAAGCGTGTAAAGGTAATGACCTACAGCTTTGAATCTTGTTCAGGTATAGCAAGTTTCGCTATGTGCGGGCTTAAGTGGTAATGTTTTTTTGAACAGTGAAAGGGGAATCCTTTCACTGTTCAAAAAAACATACAAACAATTAAAGAGGCAAGCTTTATGAAAAATATCGTTCATGTGGCAATCCTGGATTCAGGTGTAGATACGCAGCATAAAGGGCTATCCAATGCAGATATAACGGAATATTCCTATCTTGATGATGGCACAGGCTGGCAGGTAACGCGGCAGAACAATATACAAAATGGTCACGGAACAGCTGTTGCTCATGTTTTATATAAAAATGAAAAAAATGTTAAAATCACCTCTTTCAAAATTATAGAAGGGAGCAATGAGGAGGCTGAACCGGAGGTGTTGATTGACGCGCTGCGATATATTTATACCCACAATGATTCGCTCGCTTGTCAGATTATAAATATTAGCGCCGGCATTCGAAAGCATTTGCCTGAACTTGAGGAAATATGCGATCAGCTTTACCGTAGCGGAGTCATGATCGTTTCAGCGTTTTGCAATATGGGAGCCATTTCTTATCCTGCTGCTTATCCTTGTGTAATCGGCGTTGATTCTACAATGCAGCTAAATAGCTTTCAGGAATATATCTATGTGGAAAATAGCCTAATAAATATTGGAATGATGGCATCTCCTCAAAGAGTAGCCTGGACGGGTCCAGAGTATGCTATAGTGAGGGGAAACAGTTTTGTGGCGCCTGTTTTGACAGCAAAAATCTGCACGTTGCTTGATCATGGAGTAGATTATAAAAACATTTTGCCGGTATTAAAAGAAAATGCAAGCAAGGTTGTATCTTTTAATGACAAAAGTCCGGAATATAAAACAGATCTGTTTGACATCCGTATGGCCGCCGTTTTTCCTTACAACAAAGAAACGCAAAGCCTGATTCGATTTGCGCATTTGCTGCCGTTTACGATTGAACGGCTTTATGACAGCAGATTCTCTGGACATGTGGGAAAGACGGTATTTAACAGTCGCAGGGATCTGTGCTGTACGATTGAAAATATTGAAAATATCGATTTGGAGGGAATAGACACTTTTATTATCGGACATGTAAATGAATTGTCTATAAAGGTTTTTGTTGATTATAAGCAGAGGATAATAGATGCATGTATAAAAAACAATATCAACATTGTATCCTTTGATACCGATTATGTAAGTGCATTATCTGCTGAAAGGAAAAAGAAAATTTATGTTCCCGTTATAAACCGAACCCAACAGTCCTCTAATAAATTTGGGAAATTATATGAGGTGTTTTCTCCAGTACTGGCTGTTGTAGGAACCTCCAGCCAACAGGGGAAGTTTTCCTTACAGCTGAAACTGAGAGAATTATTTTTGGAAAACGGTTACGAAATTGGTCAACTGTCCAGTGAGCCGGAAGGCGGCCTTTTCGGCATGGAGGCCGTTTATCCATACGGCTATGACGGAACGGTGGATATAAGTGGACATTTTGGCATTGAACACGTAAATTATTTGATGCATCAGCTGGATATCCAAGAACCGGATATCATTTTGGCAGGTGCGCAATCCGGCGTCGCTACCCTTTCCTTTGACAATTTGTCTACCTATAACATCGCTTCCACGGAGTTTTTGCTTGGAGCAAATCCTGACGCGGCAATACTTTGCATCAATCCCCACGATTCTATAGATATGATCAAAAGATCGGCCGCTTTTGTGGAATCCCTGGCAGATTGCCATGTTATTGCATTCGAAGTGTTTCCGATAGGATTTCCAAATGAATGGAGCGCGATGAGCATGGTAAAAAAAGAAATACCCGCATCCGATCTGAAAAGGTTTTGTAAGACGGTTACCGGAGCGACCGGAAAGCCAGCTTATATTTTGGGCAATGATGACGATGACCGGCGCCTTTTTGAAGATTGTATCAACTTTTTCTGTGATTAAATGTACAGAAAGGGAGGGCTTATGTACCTTCACACTTCGTATGATACCATCAATTTGCGGCATGGGGCAGATTTTAAAACACAAATTGCAAAAGATTTGTTTTGGGTCCCCGTGAATGTTTTGGGAAGCAGCCGTTTTACAAACGAGGAAATATATGCATTGACTGCGCGAAAACCGGCGGATAAAATACGGTCGCTGGGATTCAATGCATATGAAGCGATCCAACTGTTTCAGTGTGTTCGCCTGTTTGAAGAAACAAACGATATCGTTTATTTTCAAGCGGGCGAGAGAACCTGGGAGATGCACAAATCCGGTAAATATGCTGTGGAAACCGGAGAGGGGTGCTGTGCATCCGCGGCTGCGTGGTTCAACTATGTTATTCAGAATCGTTATCCCGACAGGGGATATATCCAATATATCCGTCCGGATGGGTCGGGGCATACCATGAACTACATATATACCAATCAGCATTATTATATTATTGATCTGACCACACAGATACATACAAATGCACCATATGTGCCGATTGAAAACGGAGACATTAAGGAATACTGTTCTGCACAGCTTTATACTGGAATTTGTTTTATGACTAAAATGCTTTTAAATTTTGCACGGTATCACTGCAGGATCCAGCAAACCGCCGGTCTGAAATTTTCGTATTTCTCTATGGAGCCATATGAGGCGCTGCCCCCTGTCTGTACCGCTTTTCAGGGTGATATACTGCATATTTATACTTTGGGGTGCTGTAATTCCATATTGCTGAATAATATGGAATTACAAACCGGAGGCGGATTCAAACTGCCGCGACGCTGGATCGCCTATAGTGACGACTATAAATGATCCTGCCACCTGAATCAATATAAATTTTTATTAATATTGGCTTACAAAAATCATTTTTACGGGGAAATTATAGAAAAATCTGAGAAGTGGGGACGTCTATGAAAAAGAAAAACAAAGAGTCCTTTCTGAAGGCGCTGTCCAACAATTTTTATATGCTGAGGCTTTTATGGAAGGCGTGTCCGTGGAAAATATTATATACGACGCTTATTACAGTTCTTGATACTTTGCTGGGTCTGGTCAACCTGTATTTCCTTCGCTATGCGGTAAACATCGCACAAACCGGCGGAAATTATTTTGACGCTGTCAAGTTTCTGTGTATCCTGTTTTTGATTTATGTGGTTTATCACATCGTGACATCCTGCGTGGATGTCAAGCTACAGCCGTATTTTACATATACGATCCATCGCAAAATGAAAACAATGTCCCTGAAAAAGATGGCTGAATGTGAGCTGTTTTGCTACGAGGACCCGGAGTATTATAATACATATACCCGTGCGATGGCCGAATGCTCCGGTCGTGTAGACGCAGTATTCAATAGTTC
Organism: uncultured Clostridia bacterium; assembly: GCA_947627475.1. GTDB lineage: Bacteria > Bacillota > Clostridia > Oscillospirales > CAG-272 > Avispirillum. The sequence goes on along the minus strand of CANQWE010000001.1, from coordinate 57,298 downwards.
CATTACGGTCATCAACGCCGGAATTTCCTTGGTGGGGAGCGGCATCCTTGCGTGCCTGATCGATCCGCTGGTACTGATATTTGCTTTTTTCCCCTTTCTTGTAAATAAAATCCGGAAGAAAAAAAACTATTTGAGTTTTGACTTGGACCAATCCAAAACAAGTGCCGAGCGAAAAAAGCAATATACTGTAAGAACATTTTATCTACGGGATTACGCAGCCGAATTGCGCCTGTCTAATATTTCTAAGGTCATTTTAAGGCAGTACAAAGAGGCAGCCGATGAAATTATTCGCATATATCGTTCCAAGGGCGTACGTCTGGCTTTCTGGGAGTTGCTGATCATTGTTGCCAGTACCTTTTTATCTCATTCTCTTCTGTTTGCGTATGCTGCATGGCAAACGCTGGGAACAAAACGAATGCTTTATGGAGACTGTCTTGTGCTGATCAATACAGTGGCGCGGGTAAGCGCAAGCATTGACACTCTGAATGCCAGCATCGCACAAATGTATTCGCATTCTCTGTATATAAATAATTTAAGACAATTTATGGAGTATCAGCAGGGGATCCGAGAAGATATGGAAGCACCCTCTGCAAAGGCCGGGGATATTTCGCTCAAGCATGTCTCCTTTAAATATCATGGAGAACACAACGAATACATACTAAAGGATATTTCTCTCCGTATCCGCGAGGGAGAAAAGATTGCGATCGTAGGGCACAACGGAGCGGGAAAAACTACGCTGATCAAACTGCTTCTCCGTTTATATGATCCGTCAGAAGGCGTCATTGAACTCAACGGCAGGGATATTAAGAAGTATCGTTTGTCTACATACCATGATCTTTTTGCTACCGTGCTGCAGGATTATCGCCACTTCTCCATGACTGTCAAGGAAAATGTACTGCTTAGGCGGCCGCAGGACGATGACGATCCGATCGTAATTGACGCGCTGCAAAAAAGCGGATTGTATAATCGTGTCAGGCAAATGCCATCCGGCATACATACAGTGCTCGACCGTGAATTTGACAATGAGGGGGAAATCCTGTCCGGAGGTCAAAATCAGAAGCTGGCGATTTCCCATGTGTATGCAAAGGATTGCCCTGTTGTTATATTGGACGAGCCTTCCTCTGCCTTAGATCCCATCGCAGAGTATGAAATGTACGAAAATATGATCAAAGCCTGCCGCAATCGCACCATGATCCTGATTTCACACCGTTTGTCCTCCGCAACATTGGCAGACAGGATTTATTTGCTGGAAAACGGACGGATCTTAGAATCCGGCAATCACAAGGAACTCATGGACAAAAACGGAGAATATGCAAAGTTGTTTCGTATCCAGGCAGAAAACTATATCAAAGGGGGCGATGACACTTGAAAAAGAAGCGAGATCGTTTGGAAAACTTGAAAAACGACTGGTTCATGCTTCGGCTCATTTGGAAATTCACTCCCGGACTGCTCATATGGGAACTGATTTTCGGTGTGTTGGAGGGTCTCAATAACTCTGTTCAGGTGTTGTTCATCAAGGTATTTTATGACTATATCAATAACAACGCGTCGTTTATCACTGCTCTTGGGGGCATTGCAGGAATCTTTGCTTTTATTGTCATTTTTCAAATCATTAAGCAGTACTACTACAATGTGACGCGCCGCTGCAAAAGGCAGGTACTGGAATATCGAATGCATACAGAGCTGTTTGAGATCTCCAAAAGCATCCCCATCTCCAGTTACGATGATACAGAGTTTTATGACAATTTTGTCTGGTCTGTCAGTCAAAGTGATACCCGTGCCGTTGGGCTTATGGAAACCTTGTCGGCTATTATCTTATCATCTACGAGTTTTATTACGATTGTAACGCTCTTTTTTTCCATCAGTCCGGCACTGAGTCTGGCAGCTGTCGCCGCAAGTATTCTTTCGTTGTTTATACAAAAAGCCAGCGCAAAGATTCAATTACAAAGTGCATTGGAAACAACGCCTAAAAATCGGAAAATAAGCTACTATGAGAGGATCTATTCCCTTCCGGATACTGCAAAGGAGGTCAGAATCAGCCACGTAAACGAACTGATCTGGGACAAACATAGGGAAACGCTTGAACAGATTCGGGAGGTTGAAGAGAAGTATTTGAAAAAAAACTGCATAAATGTTATGGCAGGCAAAATACTTACAAGTGCTGTGGAACCTTTTATTTACATCATTTTGCTGTATCAAATTATGATTTCCAATACCGTGTCGATTTCTGGACTTGCAGTGGCCTTGTCGTCTTTTTGGGCGCTCAGATGGTGTCTGCAGGATATTGTGGACAAGCTTGTAAAGCTTCCGGAGCATGGTATTTATATAAAAAAGCTGCGCGCGTTTATGGAGTATACCGTCTCCTCCCCGGAGGATGCTATGGTGCCAGAGCCCTTCGAGTCGCTGACCCTGCAAAATGTCTCTTTTGGTTACGCTGTAAATAAACCAGTTCTGCGCCATATTGACTTTTCTATAAAACGCGGGGAAAAAATCGCGCTGGTAGGATATAACGGCGCAGGCAAAACCACCCTGATTAAGCTGTTGCTGCATCTTTATGACCCGGTGGAGGGAAAGATCCTTTATAATGGAATGGATATCAGGAAATATGCATGCAGGTCCTACCAATCCCGTTTTGGCGTGGTACTGCAGGATTTTCAGATCTTTGCCACTTCCATCGCAGAAAATGTCCTGCGCGACAGTTACGATGGAGAGGAAAAGGCTTCGATTATTAAGGCGCTGGAATTGTGTACATTCAGCGACAGATTAAAAAACCTGCCTCGCGGGATACAAACCGGACTGACCAAAGAATTTGATGATACAGGTATAAATCTTTCCGGCGGCGAAGCACAAAAACTTGCTATAGCGCGGGTGCTCGTCCGTCCATATGACATCATCATTATGGATGAACCATCCTCTGCTATGGATCCTGTTGCTGAATATGAAATCAACAAAAATGTACAGGCATTTGCACAGGAAAAGACGGTTATCACGATTTCCCATCGACTCTCAACGACGCGGGATGTGGATAGGATATATGTTTTGGAAAACGGTGAAATCGTCGAATGCGGAGCACATATAGAATTGATGCGGATGAATGGTAAATACGCTGAAATGTTCCGGGTCCAGGCAAAAAAATATCAGGAAGCCGCCGCTCCCCCGGTATCAGAGTAATTGTCCGAAGCAAATTTGAAACTGGGGAGATAGTACGCGACCTGTGCTGTCGTGCGCTTGCCCCAAGTTTCCCCTTAGAATAATATCCGAAGCAGATTCTTTTGAAAGGAATAAAACCAATGAAATTACTGGATATTACATACAAACTGACGGACAAAGCGATCATGCCGGATAAAATGGGCGTAATTTCCAAAAAGCTGTACGATTGGACAAAATATAACTATTACGAAAACTCTATTCCTGAAATCGAATATATCATGCATTTGTGTAAAGGCTACCGTATGGAAACGGAAATACACAACGCTTCAGGAAATGAGGAAACACCACATGGGTTTTATAGAAAATATGTACATTTTTTTATTGTCGAAGCAGAGGAAGAAACGCAAATCACATATTTTCCTCGGATAGCAGGAGATAAAAACGACAAATTCAGACATTGGCTCAACGGAAAAATTGTATTTATTGGCCATGAAAACATGTTGTATACTGTTACATTGAATAAAGGATATAATATATTTTGTATTGAATATGGTGTTTTGCTTTCCTATTGTCAAACGGTTCCTACAGTCAGAATAGAAAGCATAAATAAATCCTGCGGTTCGCTGTTGTCTCTGACGGATCAAAATTACTGGTTTAAACCAAAGGATTTTCTTATCAATGTACAATCCATTTTTATTCAGGAAGATAAAATCTTTGCATTTTCGCTGATCCCCCTGGACTTGATCCATTTTGACTACAATTCGAAAATCAAGATGCTTATAAAAAGCGAAAAAACCGGTAAAATACTGTTTGAAGCAAAGTTAAGTTTTCAAAAGGAATATAAAATAGATCTTTCCTTTTTGCCTAATATGGAGGAAGATAAGTACAATCTGCTCTATGCATTTTTTTATGCAGAAGACACTTGCGGACAGGTATCTTGTAAATCCATACCGCTTTTTCGGTACTATGCTGCTCCGGACTATTTAAGAGAACTACAAGAACAAGCAAAGGAACTGCTTAAAAGGAATAATATCCCCGAACTTATAAAAAATGAAATTCACTATTATATTGACAAATTAAAAACCGTTGACACAGATACTTATTATGGGAGCAATTTAAAAAAGATTCTTTACGCAGTGCAAAACAACAAAATCCAGGAGTACTTATATCACCCCGGACAGCATTTTTATTGCTATTATTCCGATGAGGATAAACATTTTTATCAATACTATATCGTTTTGCCGCAAAATTTTGATCCTGAAAAAGAGTATTCACTCCTGCTCACCATTTCTCATGGATATATATCAGATTATCCTCCTGAAATATTGGAGTCCAATTATTCCAATCATTTTGCAGAAAGAGATGATGTTATTTGCGCCGACATAGGAGGCCGGGGGTGTACTTTAGGAAGTTATATGGGTGAAACATTTTTGCTGAATGAAATCAAAGACATATTGCATCGGTTTCGTATCAATAAAAAAAGGATTTATGCAATTTCCCATTGCGCCGGAAACATTGCCTTAATAAATTTAGTGCAGGCGTTTCCGCATTTGTTTGCCGGTATCTATACAAGATTGACAAACGCATATCGGCCCAATATAGATAATCTATATAATGTTCGTTGGTTTCATTTGATTGCATCCATTAATGAAAACGATCCATTTCTAAAGGAAAGAAAACAACTTGAAAAAGCTCTTAGAAATTTGCATTTTCTTTTTGTCCACAAGTATTATAATGCGGATATAGAGCTAAAAAGGGTACAATATACAAAACGATCCATTGATTTACTTATGTCTGAAGAGCTTAACGCGTACCCTGATATAATTTATTACCGTACGGAAAGAAATCGTTGCAGAAAAGCTTATTATATTGAAATTGAGTCAATTTTAAAGGGAACATCCTATGCAGAAGTCGCTCTGGAAATTGTAGGATACAATATGATTATTCAAGCAAAAAACTGCACTGGGCTGAAAATAATTTTGCCCCCGCAACTGGACAGGGAAAACTTTTTTATTTTAATAAATGATAAAAAATTGACTTTTAAAAAATATTATGACAATGAAGTCATATTGAAAAACACACTTACAGGGGGATTTATTGTTTCAGAAGACTTTTGTAAAAGTATTTGTCACTACAAAGGAACAGGCTTGTTAGATGTATATATGACAGCCTTGAGAATTGTCAATTGTAACACGCAGGACGATATGTTAAAACGTGTTTGCGACACTTTTTCACATCCGAAAACAAATACCGATTATCCGAATATCCTTGTAGATTATCCTGTCATTGCTGTAGACGAAATGCAGAAAAACCAAAACAATGCCTTGATTATTGTAGACAACAACTGCGATGGTAGTGAAGAAATCCATTATATTCGCAGCAAATTACCAATTCAAATGGATGGCAATGGATATACTTATATGGGAAAAACAGTGAATGGAAAATACTGTATTATGCAGGTAATTGCAAACCCATGGCATAATGAAAAGAGTATTCTATATATAAATTCAAATGATAAATCTTTGTATTTACGAAATTTATTTACTCGATCTGTAATCATTCCTTCCTACAACAGTGGCTGTCATCCGTTTTTAAATCAAACTGCACTTTTATACATAAATAATAAATTTTATGCGGTCAGCGAATGGGGCGATAGCTTTCATGAAGTGAAATCACAAACAGCTTTTTAGCAGAATGAACCTGTTATTATCCTTTTACAAGCAGTCCCAGGAAGGTTGGTAAACGTACAATTTTATTTGATTACAAGAAAAAGGTACGAAAACCATTGGGAATTTAAATACAAATATACTTATTTAACAAGCCTTTGCATATTCGAGATGATTGGAACGATCTTTAATAAGGGAGGGGGAAAGCAAAAACTTATGTGAGTATCTTCTGCGGATCCGCGCAGGGGCTGTTGATACGGGTGATTGGGAGATTGTTGTTACTCCTATCCACTGTAATGAATGTAACCCTTTACAGCGTCATAATAGGTAAAGCCATAGAACCGTTTGTATTGATAAATTTCAGAGGTCCCCATGTTTATGGGCATTGCAAAAATAATACGGAAGTATAAAAATTGCCTTATATAGTTCCAGTCCGTGTACTTCTGTCATAGAAAAAGCACTTCTTATGAGAAGTGCTTTTTCTATGAATAAAAGCGATCACACGGATTTTTTCTTTGTGCATAGTACCGGTCGCAGCACATCGGGCCTTTTGTAAAAACAGATTAGGGCTTATACACTGCAATGCCTTGCCGCTTATGGGCGCTTGCCTGATGCATGCGCTCCACAATCTGCTTTTTATCCTCCGGGATCCTTTCTCCGGCCAGAAACGCGTCCAGCTGCGCATAGGTAACGCCCATTTCCGTTTCATCTGTCTGTCCATCGAAAAGCGCTGCCGACGGCGCTTTTTCCATCACACATGCAGGTGCGTCCAGATACCGCAGAAATTCGTAAATCTCCGTGACGGTCAGATCTCCAATGGGATTAAAATCGTGCGCCCCGTCGCCCCATTTTGTAAAGTACCCTACATAGGCTTCACTTTTATTTCCGGTACCGGCAACCAATCTGTTTTCCGACGCCGCAACCGCGTACAGCGTAAGCATCCGCAGACGGGGTGCTATATTCGCAAGCGCCGCCGCGTTTGGCGCGGTCACTCCGTTAAGTGCCTGAAGCTCCGCCTCCTTGACAGGGGTCAGGTCTGCGGTACGGGTCTCAATATGGTACCTGGAGGCAACTTCCCCTGCATCTGCGGCGTCCTGGGTATAATTCCGCCGGGAAGTACAGGGCAAAATGATGCCCACTGTATTGTCACAGGCAGCCTTGCAGAGAATACCCACCAAAGCGGAATCCTTTCCGCCGCTGTTTCCATAGACAATTCCTGCGGCTCCGCTCTCTTCTATAACAGACTGTATAAAGGCAACTCTGTTTTCCAATTCAGCTTTGTAATCACGCATCAAAATTCCTTCTTTCCAAGCAGTTCTGTAAGTCGACGGGCTGCTTCCCTGGTGTCCTGGGGGCTTCCAAAGGTAGAAAAGCGGAAATATCCCTCTCCACAGGCCCCAAAGCCCTCGCCAGGGGTTCCCACCACCTGGATCTCCTTTAGAAGATAGTCGAAAAATTCCCAGCTGCCCATACCCTTAGGACACTGCATCCATATATACGGCGCATTTTTCCCGCCGCAGTACCAAATACCCAGGCTGTCAAGGGCCTGCATTAGAACCCCTGCATTGTTTTTATAAACTGCAATATTCTCCCGAATTTGCCTTTGCCCTTCCGGTGTAAAGACAGCGGCGCCGCCCTTTTGGATAATATAGGAAACCCCGTTTGTCTTTGTGGTACGGTTGCGCACCCACATGTCATGAAAGCACAGGCCGCCGCGGACCAGCGCCTTGGGTATTACGGTGTATCCCAGCCGGGTGCCGGTAAAGCCTGCTGTTTTGGAAAGAGAGCAGATTTCAATGGCGCAGGTCTGCGCCCCGTCCAGCTCGAAAATACTGTGGGGCAGTTCCGGGTCCTGGATAAAGGCTTCGTAAGCGGCGTCAAACAAAATCACCGAACCGTTTTTATTGGCAAAATCCACCCAGGCCTGCAGCTGATCCCGGCCGAATACTGCGCCGGTAGGATTATTGGGAGAGCATATATAAAATAGGTCTGCTTTCCTGTCCTGCCGGGGAGACGGCAAAAATTCGTTTTCCCGTCCGCAGGGCAAATGCAGAATATTTCTCCCGGCCATTACATTGGCGTCCACATAAGCCGGATATGCCGGCTCGATCACAAGTGCGCTGCTGGAGGGATCAAACAAATCCAGAATGTCTCCCAGCTCGTCGCTGGCCCCGCTGGACACGAAAATCTCGTCTGCAGACAGCTGTACGCCCCGCCCCTTGTAGTGCTCTGCAATGGCCTCCCGCAAAAATGGCGCCCCGCACTCGGGCATATAGCCGTGAAAATGCTCTTTTGTGGCCTGATCGTCTACCGCCTGGTGCAGCGCCTGGATAACGACCTCCGGCAAAGGCAGTGACACGTCTCCGATCCCCATGCGATACAGGTATGTACCCGGGTTGGCCTCCAGATACGCCCCTGTCTTCTGCGCAATATTGTAAAAGAGATAGGAATCCTTTAAATTTGCATAGTGCATGTTGGGTAAAATCATATAGACACCTCTCCTTCATAAACAGTTTCTGCAGGGCCGGTCATAGTTACGGTGTTGTCCGGAGCGATTACAATTTGCAGCGTACCCCCGTCCAGGCGGACATAGATAGGGATGTTATAATCACAGTACCCCTTGGCTACCGCCGCCATGGCACTGGCACAGGCCCCCGTCCCGCAAGCCATTGTTATACCGCTGCCCCGCTCCCATACGCGCATTCGCAGCTCGTTCTCTGAAAGGACCTGCACAAACTCTGCATTTACGCCGTCAGGAAACGCCTTGTGACGCTCTATTTTGGGACCAAGCTCTGTGAGCGGCACTGTCTCGGCATCGTCCACAAAGACTACCGCGTGGGGATTGCCCACCGAAACCGGCGTATAGCAAATGTGCGCGCCGTCCAGGACCAATGTCCGCTCCTGCTCCGGCATGGCAGTGCCCATTTGGACTGCTGCTGTTTTTACTTTCCCGCCCACCAGCTGCAGGTCCAGATATCTGATACCGGACAGGGTTTCGATTTTCAAATGCGTTTTGTCCGTATATCCCTTATCATACACATACTTGCCTACGCAGCGGATGCCGTTTCCGCACATTTTCGCCTCGCTGCCGTCGGCATTGAAAACGCGCATTTGAAAGTCGGCGATATCGGAAGGAGAAATGTAAATCATTCCATCGGAGCCGGCGCCGAAATGCCGCCGGGACAGCTTTCTGGAAAGCTGGGCGATATTCTCCGGAACCGTACCGTAAACGTATAAATAATCGTTTCCAAGACCGTGCATTTTTGTAAAGTGCATACTGTGCCTCCTTTTCTCATTCGGCGTCTATTCGGGATATTCCGATGGTCACCTCCTCCAGCACATCCAGCAGCATCTTTACCGTGTCCAGAGAAGTGAGCATTGTAATATTGTTTTGTGAGGCGCACCGGCGAATAGCAGCACCGTCCGCATAGTGCACCCCGGAAAGGATCGCCCGGGTACAAATTACATAGCTCACATACCCCGCCCGGATGGACTGCAGTATTTCTTCGCTGCCCTCGGAGAGCTTGCGCCGGATACGGGTGCGGATGCCATGCTCCTTTAAGAAGATTGCCGTTCCTATGGTCGCCTCGATATTGAAGCCCATATCGTAAAACCGGCGGATAAGCGGCAGCGCCTCTTCCTTGTCCTCATCGGCCAGGGTAACCACTACAGTACCATAGTTCTGCACCCTGATCCCAGAGGCGATCATCGCCTTATACATGGCGCGGTGCAGCTTTCTGTCATAGCCGATCGCCTCCCCGGTGGACTTCATTTCCGGGGAAAGATATGCATCCATCCCGTACAGCTTGGAGAAGGAGAATGCGGGAACCTTTACATAATACCGGCCCTTTTCTTTTGGGTAAATGTCCGTGACGCCCTGCTCGGCAAGACTTTTTCCAAGCATCACCAGGGTGGCCATATCGGCCAGGCTGCAGCCTGTGGCCTTGGAAAGAAAGGGAACCGTTCGGGAGGATCTGGGATTTACTTCAATGATATAGACGTCCTCATGCTCATCCACAATAAACTGGATGTTAAACAGACCTACGATGCCGATCCCCAGCCCTAGCCGCTGCGTATAATTTAGTATCGTATTTTTGACCTTTCCGGAAATGCTGTAGGTGGGATATATACTGATAGAATCTCCGGAATGTACACCAGTCCTCTCCACAAGCTCCATGATGCCGGGAACGAAAACCTGCGTTCCGTCGCAGATGGCGTCTACCTCCACCTCTTTACCCCGGATATATTTGTCCACCAGCACCGGCTTATCCGTATCGATCTCCACTGCCGTCTTCAGGTAGTCCCGCAGCGCCTCCTCCTTAGCGACGATTTGCATTGCCCTGCCGCCCAGCACGAAGCTGGGGCGGACAAGCACCGGATATCCGATTTCGCCGGCGGCCCGGATGCCCTCCTCTATACTGGTTACAGCCCGACCCTTGGGCTGGGGAATCTTCAGCGAGGAAAGCAGGTGTTCAAAGGCGTCCCGGTTTTCTGCACGCTCGATGGCATCGCAGTCGGTCCCAATGATTTTTACGCCCCGCTCCCGCAGAGGGCCCGCCAAATTGATGGCCGTCTGGCCGCCCAGCGTTGCGATGACCCCTTCCGGCTGCTCCAGCGCGATCACATTCATTACGTCCTCTACGCACAGAGGCTCAAAGTACAGTTTGTCAGAGCAGGTATAATCAGTGGAAACCGTTTCGGGATTGTTGTTGATGATAATCGCCTCATAGCCGGCTTCCTTGATGGTCTGTACAGCGTGGACAGTGGAATAATCAAATTCCACCCCCTGCCCGATCCGGATAGGACCGGAGCCCAGGACTACGATTTTTTTCTTCCCGGATACAACGGACTCGTTTTCCTCCTCATAGGTGGAGTAAAAATAGGGGATATAGCTGTCGAACTCCGAGGCGCAGGTGTCGATCATTTTGTACACGGGAACGATGCCCAACACATGTCTAAGCTGAAACACTTCCCTCTCCGTCCTCTTCCAAAGCAGGCCAATTTCCTTGTCGGAAAAGCCCATCTGTTTCGCCCTGCGCAAAGTCCCCCTGTCCCCAGGATGCTCCTGCAGCGTTTTCTCCATATCCACAATGTTTTTCAGCTTGCGGAGAAAAAAGCGATCGATGGCGGTGACTGCCGCAATATCCTCTACTCCCAGTCCCAGACGCAAAAGCTGGGCGATGGCGTAAATCCGGTCGTCCGTGCCGATTTGGATATAGTCCGCCAGCTGCCTCTCCGTCCAATCGTCAAACTTGCCGCTATGCAAATGAAACAGTCCGATTTCCAGAGAGCGGATCGCCTTGAGCAAGCTTTCCTCCGCCGTTCTGCCGACGCTCATAACCTCCCCTGTCGCCTTCATCTGCGTGGAGAGCGTGTTGTCCGCCTCTGTAAACTTGTCAAAGGGAAAGCGAGGCATTTTGGTGACCACATAGTCCAGCGTCGGCTCAAAGGACGCCGGCGTATTGGCGATCCGGATTTCATCCAGGGTCATTCCAACCCCGATTTTTGCAGATACCCGGGCAATGGGATATCCGCTTGCCTTGGAAGCCAGCGCGGAAGAGCGGGATACTCTGGGGTTCACCTCAATGAGATAATACTGCATAGAATTGGGGTCCAGAGCAAACTGCACGTTGCAGCCCCCTTCGATTTTCAATGCGCGGATGATTTTCAACGCACTGTCCCTGAGCATATGATATTCCTTATTAGTCAGCGTCTGGGACGGGCAAATCACAATGGAGTCGCCGGTATGGATGCCAACAGGATCCAAATTTTCCATATTGCAGATCGTGATGGCCGTATCCTTGCTGTCCCGCATCACTTCGTATTCGATTTCCTTATATCCCTTGATGCTTTTTTCAATGAGCACCTGACCCACCGGAGAAAGAGCAAGCGCATTTTTCATCAGGGGCAAAAGCTCTTCCTGGGTATCGGCGAATCCGCCGCCCGTCCCGCCCAGAGTAAACGCAGGACGCAGAACCACAGGATATCCGATTTTTTTGGCGGCCTCTATCCCTTCTTCTATAGAGTTGGCAATATCAGAAGGCAAAACAGGCTCTCCAAGGGCCTGGCAAAGGGCTTTGAATTGTTCTCGGTCCTCCGCCTGAACGATGCTGCTGCTTTGCGTCCCCAGCAGCTCTACGCGGCACTCGGCAAGAATCCCCTTTCTTTCCAAACTCATGGCAAGATTCAGTCCGGTTTGCCCGCCGATCCCAGGTAAAATCGCATCCGGTCTCTCAAAGCGGATGATCTTGGCAATATATTCCAACGTCAGAGGCTCCATATACACCTTGTCGGCGATGGATGTATCGGTCATAATCGTGGCAGGATTGGAGTTGCAGAGAACCACTTCATACCCTTCTTCCTTCAGGGCCAGACATGCCTGGGTTCCTGCATAGTCGAATTCCGCCGCCTGGCCAATCACAATAGGACCGCTGCCGATGACAAGAATCTTCTGTATATCTGTTCTCTTTGGCATGGCTCTTTTCTTTCTCCTTCTCACATTTCCATAAGATTCCAAGTCATAAAGCCGTTTAGCGGCAGCGGTCCATCATTTCCACGAAGTGGTCAAACAGATAGGCGCTGTCCTGGGGACCAGGCGCGCTTTCCGGATGATACTGCACGCTGAACACCCGATCTTTTCCGCACTTCACCCCTTCCACAGTCTGATCCAGCAGATTGATATGGGTGACGGTCAGCGGGGTGGTTGCAAGACTGTCGGCATCCACCGCATAGGAGTGGTTTTGGGAGGTGATTTCAATCTTATCGGTTTCCAAGTTTCGCACCGGATGATTGCCTCCCCTGTGACCGAACTTCAGCTTATAGGTTTTGGCTCCATATGCCAGGGAGATGATCTGGTGCCCCAGGCAAATCCCGAATATAGGGTATCTGCCCAGCAGCGCTTTTACCGAAGCGACGGTCTGCGGTACATCCGTAGGGTCTCCGGGACCGTTGGATAGGAAGATCCCATCGGGATTCAAGTTTTCTATAGTGCTGGCAGGGGTGTTCCAGGGAACCACCGTAACCCTGCAGCCACGCTTTTGCAGGGACCGGAGAATATTCTGTTTTATACCGCAGTCGATGGCCACCACATGGTACGTTTCCGGTTCTGCACGGGAGATCCACATGGTATCGCAGCTCACCCGGGAAACCGCATCCCTGGGGATCTCCCGCTTCCGAAGAATTGCCAGTCCCTTTTCGGTGGAGGTAGAAGCGTCTGTGATCAGCACCTTGCGGCTGCCTCGGTCCCGGATGGAACGGGTGAGCTTTCGGGTATCGATCCCCCACACCCCGGGAATATGATAGGTCTCCATAACCTGGGACAGGGTCTCAATACTCCGAAAGTTGGAAGGTTCGTCATTATATTCCCGCACGATCAGGGCCCCGATGGTGGGAGTTTTTGCCTCATAGTCCGCATCGGCCATGCCGTAGTTCCCGATCAGCGGATAGGTCATCACAACTGCCTGGTAGGTATAGGAGGGGTCGGAGACGATTTCCTGATAGCCCACCATGGAGGTGTTGAATACGATTTCACACACCCGGTCCTCCAGACTTCCAAAGGAATACCCAAAGTATTCCTGACCGTCCTCCAATAGGATTTTTCTGTTAAAAACCATACAGCTCACCTCATTTTTTCATATCCGACAGGTGCCGTTCAAACCGGTCTCTTCGGGTATTTGCGGGAATCTTTGTGGGATAATCGCCATTAAAGCAGGCGCTGCAGAATCCGCCGTTGCCGGCAAGGCGGTGCAGACGCTCTGCCGGAAAATAGCCGAGAGAATCGGCGCCGATGATCTGAGCTATCTGGGCGGTGGTGTATTTGCAGGCGATCAGATGCTCCCGGGAATCGATGTCGGTACCATAATAGCAGGGATACAGGAACGGCGGCGAAGAAATACGCATATGTATTTCCCGCGCCCCTGCCTGACGCAAAAGTCCTACAATCCGTCCGCTTGTGGTACCGCGGACAATCGAGTCGTCAATCAGTACCACCCGCTTTCCCCGAACAGCGCTCTCGATCGCCGCAAGCTTGATTTTGACCTTGTCCAGCCGATCTCCCGGGGCAATAAAGGTTCTGCCGATGTACTTGTTTTTCAATAGGCCGATGCCGTATGGGATTCCGGAGGCCTCACTGAAGCCAAGCGCCGCATCCAGTCCGGAGTCCGGAACGCCTATGACCACATCCGCCGTTGCCGGGTGCGCCGCTGCCAATATTCTTCCGGCAAGGCGGCGCGCATCGTGAACCGATACGCCGTCGATAACAGAGTCCGGGCGAGCAAAATAAATGTACTCAAAGATACACAGCTTTTTCTCTTTTTTCCCGCAGTGCTCCCTTCTGGACTGGATCCCGTTTTTACTGAATACCAGGATCTCTCCCGGCTCCACATCCCGGATGACCTCTCCGCCCACTGCCCGGACCGCACAGCCCTCAGAGGCGATCACATACATGCCGTCGGGCGTCTTGCCGTAGCAGAGCGGACGAAATCCATATGGATCTCTTGCACAGATTAGCTTTTGGGGTGACATCAGCACCAGGGAGTAGGCCCCGTCCAGCGTGTGCATGGCCCTGCTCAGGGCCTCTTCGATGGAAGGGGCCTGCAGCCGCTGCTTTGTAATGATATACGCGATGGTCTCCGTATCGCTGGTGGTGTGGAAAATGGCACCTGACAGTTCCAATTCATCCCGAAGCTGTGCCGCGTTGGAAAGATTTCCGTTGTGGGCCAGCGCCATTCTCCCCTTTTGATGATTGACCTCGATGGGCTGGCAATTGTTCCGGTTGGTCCCGCCGGTAGTGCCGTAACGCGTATGGGCGACTGCCATTGTACCCGCCGGCAGGCGGGACAAATCGTCTTCTGTAAAAACCTCGTTGACCAGGCCCAAATCTTTATGGGAAGCAAATACGCCGTCGTCATTGACCACGATGCCACAGCTTTCCTGCCCTCTGTGCTGCAGCGCATACAACCCATAGTAAGCAATATCTGCAACGGGGGCAGGCTGTGGGGCGATCACCCCAAATACGCCGCACTCCTCATGGATTTTAGCACAAAAATCTGCCATGCTGTACCTCTCTGTGTTTGCAAATCCAGCCCGCTCTTTTGCCGATCGTCTGGATCTGTAAAAGCGTGCGGACCACATGATTTATATCTGTCTTATTCCCACTCTACTGTGGCCGGCGGTTTGGAAGTAATATCAAACACCACTCTTGATATACCCGTCACTTCGTTTGTAATCCGATTACTGGAACGTTCCAAAACATCATATGGAAGCCGGGTCCATTCGGCTGTCATAAAATCGTCTGTGGTAACCGCCCGCAGGGCCACCGTATAACCATAAGTCCTGGCGTCTCCCATCACACCCACGCTGCGCAGGTCGGTCAGGACGGCAAAATACTGATTGGTCTCCTCCTCCAGTCCGGCGGCCCCGATCTCCTCACGGAAGATGGCGTCCGCATCCCGCAGAAGCGCCAGTTTTTCCTCTGTGACCGCACCGATTACCCGGACTGCAAGACCGGGTCCGGGAAAGGGCTGCCGCCACACTAGCGCATGTGGGATCCCAAGCTGGGCGCCTGCCTGCCGCACTTCATCTTTAAAAAGCGTCCGCAGAGGCTCTACAATTTTCTCAAAGGAAATCACATCGGGAAGCCCCCCTACATTGTGGTGGCTTTTGATCACCGCCGAATCTCCCTTGCCGCTTTCCACCACATCCGGGTAGATGGTTCCCTGGGCGAGCACGTGAATTTTTCCCAGGCGCTTTGCCTCATCTTCAAAGACGCGGATGAATTCCTCGCCGATGATTTTGCGTTTTTCCTCCGGATCGCGTACCCCGGTCAGTCTCTTTAAAAATCTTTTTTCCGCCTGCACCCGGATAAGGTTCATACCGAATGTGTCTCGAAAGGTCTTTTCCACAAAATCCCCTTCCCCCTTGCGCAAAAGCCCGTGGTCCACAAACACGCAGGTCAGATTCCGCCCGATCGCCTTATGGAGCAGTACGGCGGCAACGGAGGAATCCACGCCACCAGACAAGGCAAGCAGCACCTTTTTCCCCGCCAGCTCCCCGCGGTATTTTTCAATGGAACGCTCCACAAAATCTTCCATTTTCCAGTCTGCCCGACAGCCGCAGATAGGAAAAAGAAAGTTTGCAAGCATCTGCTCTCCGTACTCGGTATGGGTAACCTCCGGATGAAACTGTACGCCGTACAGCTTTCTGTCCGGATCACACATGGCTGCACAGGGGCATTGGTCCGTATGGGCGATCACTGCAAATCCCGCCGGTGGCTGACTGATAAAATCCGTATGGCTCATCCAGCAAACACCCTTTTGGGGAACATCTCGGAAGAGGATGTCGTCATCGAAAAACACCGTAGTTTTGCCGTATTCGCTAAAGTTTTCCGCTCTGTCCACCCTGCCGCCGGCCATGTACGCCAGAAGCTGGTCCCCGTAGCAGATGCCCAGGATCGGCACACCGATTTGCAGGATCTCCGGGTCATAGTGGGGCGACGCCGCATCGTAGACGCTGTTTGGGCCCCCGGTAAAAATAACGCCCTTGTATCCGGCAGCCTTGATTTCCTGCGCCGTAATTCTGTTGTAGGATTGAATTTCGGCATAAACATGCTGCTCCCGAACTCTGCGGGCAATCAGCTGGTTATATTGGCCGCCAAAATCCAAAACAAGTATTTTATCCTCCACTGTGTTCACCGACCTTTTCATTGATTTCCAACGCCGGAGCGCTTTTTTATAGACTGTACGATTTCCGGATAATAATACTGTCCCGCTCCGGACCTACGGAAATATACGTGATCGGACAGCCGATCTGTTCTTCTATATAGGCTACGTATGCCTGCGCCTCTCTTGGAAGATCCTCAAAGCGGCGCACCCCGGAGATGTCGCACTTCCAGCCGTCCCGGTATTCGATCACCGGCTGGGCATCCTTCAGCGCTGCAGGAAACGGGAATCGGTCGGTCTTTTCGCCGCATAGCAGATAGTGGGTACATACAGGAATTTTCTCCATGCAGCTGAGTACATCCAGCTTGGTCAGGGCAATTTCTGTTGCCGCCTGCACCTCCACCCCATACCGTGTCGCTACAATATCCAAAGGTCCGACTCTGCGGGGCCTGCCGGTCTTTGCTCCGTATTCCCCTCCGGCCTCCCGCAGGGTATCGGCCGCATTTCCAAACATCTCGCAGACAAAGGGCCCTTCCCCCACGCAGGTAGAATAGGCCTTTACCACGCCGATAACGTCTGTTATTTTTGCACTGGGGAGCCCCGAGCCAACAGGCGCGTATGCCGCTGTAGTGTTGGAAGAGGTGGTGTATGGATAAATCCCGTAATCCAAATCCCGCAGAGAACCAAGCTGGGCTTCAAAAAGGATGTTTTTCCCTTCAGCCTGGGCGTGCCGCAAAAATGCTCCGGTATCACAGATAAAGGGCTTGATTTTCTCACAGGACTCCTCTATCCACGCTTCCAGCATTTCCATCGTATACGGCTGGGCGCCGTACACCTGGGTAAGAATAAGATTTTTCCACTCCAAAAGATCTGCCAGGTGGACCTTTAAGGTATCGGGGTAAAACAACTCCCCTGCAAGAATGGTTTTCTTCTGATATTTGTCTGAATAAAACGGCGCGATCCCCTGTTTGGTAGAGCCGTATTTTTTATCTGCAAGCCGCTGCTCCTCCAACACATCCAGCTGGCGGTGCCATGGCAACAAAAGAGATGCCCGGTCGCTGATTTTCAGGTTTTCCGGGGAGAGGGATACGCCCTGCTTCATTACGCCCTGCATTTCGCTCCAAAGATTTTCAGGATCCACAGCGACGCCGTTGCCCAAAATATTCACCACACCGGGACGAAATATACCGGAAGGAAGCAGATGCAGCGCAAAAGTGCCATATCTGTTGATGACAGTATGGCCGGCGTTCCCGCCGCCCTGAAACCGGACCGCCACATCATAGTCCTCCGACAGCAGATCCACCATTCTGCCCTTTCCTTCGTCCCCCCAGTTAATGCCTGCTACCACACAGTTTGCCATTCTGATCTCCTCCGCCTCATAAGTTGCATAATACGTATATCGGCGTCCGCCTCTCCCGCCGGACCAAGCTGCTTCGATCCGGCAAAAAAGGCAATGATTCTTTAATGCGTATACATTAAAGACACCATTGCCTTTTTTATCTGCTATGCTTTTCTGCAAACGGGAAAATCAAGACTGCCAGAGAGTCCTGCAAAGACGCCTTTGCCTTGCTTTATTACTATACGCTTTTTTACGTAATTTGTCAACTGTGCAGTGCAATGTTTTTAAAATTTTTCCTGATACGGCCCTTCTTTCTCACTGCACGCTGAAAAGCAGATCCGCATAGGAAGGATAAGGCCACCAGTTCTTTGCGGTGAGGGTTTCCGCCTCATCACAGGCGACCCGCAGCTCGCCCATTTTGACCAGTACGCTATCTCGGATCATCGCGGACTGTGCCATGACATCCTCCGCTTTCTGCAAATACAGCAAAGTGTCCTCCAGTTCCTCTACCTTGCCTGCGATTCTGTCGGTAAGAGCGGACAATTTCTTTACGACGCCAAGCTCGTAGCTGCAGGCAAGGCTTGTATCCAGCGCTTTCTTTGCCGCCGCGCCCTTTGCAACCTCTGCTGTATAGCCCTCCACTGCAGGCGCGATCTGCGTTTTTGCCATAGTGACCATGGTACTGGCTTCGATAATGACAGTTTTACAATAATTTTCCAGCATAATGTCGCATCTGGACCTTAGCTCCGCCTGGGAATATACGCCGTGGCTGGTCAGCATATCCACGTTTTTCTTGTCCAGCAGATGGGGCATGCAGTCCGGCGTAGTACGGTAATTGAGCAGTCCCCGGCTTTCTGTGGCTTCTTTGATCCAGCTGTCGTCGTAGCCGTTGCCGTTGAAAATAATATGCTTATGGTCCCGGATGGTTTTCTGGATCATCCCATGGAGCGCCGCGGCGAAATCCTCCGCCCCTTCCAGCCGGTCCGCATAAATTTTCAGACTCTCCGCCACAGCGCTGTTCAGCATAATATTTGCACAGGCGATACTGTTGGAGGACCCCAGCATACGGAACTCAAACTTGTTGCCGGTGAAGGCGAACGGGGACGTTCTATTACGATCGGTGGCGTCCCGGTTAAACTTGGGCAGAACATCCACACCAAGCTTCATCTGTGTTTTTTCGGCGCCCGCGTATGGTGTATCGGTTTCGATTGCCTGGAGCACCGCGTTCAGCTCATCACCCAAAAATATGGAGACCACGGCAGGCGGTGCTTCGTTGGCGCCCAGCCGGTGATCGTTGCCGGCAGTGGCCACGGAGATGCGAAGCAGGTCCTGATAATCGTCCACAGCCTTGATCACCGCACAGAGAAACAGCAGAAACTGGGCGTTTTCATAGGGCGTATCCCCAGGGGACAGTAGATTCTGGCCCGCATCGGTAGCGATGGACCAGTTGTTGTGCTTGCCGCTGCCGTTCACGCCGGCAAAGGGCTTTTCATGAAGCAGGCACACCAGGCCGTGCTTTGCGGCGATTTTCTGCATAATCTCCATTGTGAGCTGGTTGTGATCGGTAGCAATATTGGTGGTAGTATAGATCGGCGCCAGCTCGTGCTGGGCAGGAGCCACTTCGTTGTGTTCTGTTTTGGCAAGTATGCCCAGCTTCCACAGTTCTTCGTTCAGCTCTTCCATAAAAGCCGCGACTCTGGGCTTGATTACACCGAAATAGTGATCATCCATTTCCTGCCCCTTGGGAGGTTTTGCCCCAAATAGCGTGCGGCCTGTAAAGCGCAAATCCGGACGCTGATCATACATTTCCCGCGTCACCAAAAAGTATTCCTGCTCGGGTCCCACAGAGGAACGGACGCATTTTGCCGTATTGTTGCCGAACAGGCGCAGGATACGGAGCGCCTGCTTGTTGAGGGCGCTCATAGAACGCAGCAGCGGCGTTTTCTTGTCCAGGGCTTCGCCGCCGTAAGAGCAGAACGCAGTCGGTATGCACAGTGTCCGCCCCTTGATAAACGCATAGGAGGTGGGATCCCATGCGGTATATCCTCTCGCCTCAAAGGTCGCGCGCAGTCCGCCGCTGGGGAAGGAGGATGCGTCCGGTTCGCCTTTGATCAGTTCCTTTCCCGAAAATTCCATGATTACGCCACCGTCCGGGGAGGGTGCGATAAAGCTGTCGTGTTTTTCCGCCGTAATGCCCGTAAGGGGCTGGAACCAGTGGGTATAATGGGTGGCCCCCATGGATATTGCCCAGTCCTTCATTGCAGTAGCCACCGCATTTGCCACGCCAATGTCCAGCGGCGTCCCTTCATCAATTGTCTTTTTCAAGGACCCATACACCTTGGCGCTCAACGTCGCTTTCATCACCCTGTCGTCAAACACCAGGCTTCCAAAATACTTTGGTACTGTTTTCATCATCTTATCTCCTTTTTCTGAAATGAAAGAAAGGCAAAGGCGTCTTTTCTGCTGAAAAGCACGAAAGACGCCTTTGCCTTTGGTTTATATGTTATTTTTTCTGCTGCCTGCGGTAGCGAGGGATAATCTTCCTATCTCTTCCTCTGTTAGCTTCTCTGCCTCTCCTTTGCAAGGAAGGAAAGGTGGCGGCTGCCGCCGGAGGGGTGGTTTTTATATACTTAAACAATGCCCTGGGCATTCATCGCGTCTACGACCTTTTCAAAGCCGGCAATGTTTGCGCCTACAACAAAGTTGTCCGCAAAGCCGTATTTTTTGGCCGCGTCCTCGATGTTGTGATACAGATTGGCCATAATCCCCTTCAACTTGGCGTCTACCTGCTGGAAGGTCCACTGGAGCCGCTCACTGTTTTGGGACATTTCCAGAGCCGATGTAGCTACGCCGCCGGCATTGGCCGCCTTGCCCGGGAGAAAATATACGCCGCTTTGTAGCAGATACTCGGTAGCCTCTGCAGTGGTAGGCATATTGGCTCCTTCTGCAACAGCCGTCACGCCGCCCGCCACCAGAGTCTTTGCATCTGCAAGATCCAGCTCGTTCTGGGTCGCGCAGGGAAGCGCGATATCACACTGCACACTCCACACGCCCCTGCCTTCGTGGTATACTGCGTCTGGCCTGTACTGCCTGTATTCCGTAAGGCGCTGACGCTTTACCTCTTTGATTTCCTTCAGTGCGGCCACATCGATCCCCTGGGGATCGTAAATCCAGCCGGTGGAATCCGAGCAGGTGACTACCTTCGCCCCCAGCTGATGTGCCTTTTCAATCGCATAAATCGCAACATTTCCTGCGCCGGATACGGCGATTGTCTTACCAGCAAGGGTCTGGCCGTGGCATTTCAGCATTTCCTCTACGATATAAAGCAGCCCGTATCCGGTGGCCTCTGTTCTTGCAAGAGAGCCGCCATAGGAAAGTCCCTTTCCGGTGAGCACCCCTTCAAACAAGCCCCGCAGCTTTTTATATTGGCCGAACATATACCCGATCTCCCGGGCGCCGGTGCCGATATCCCCTGCGGGAATATCGGTATCTGCTCCGATGTACTTACACAGTTCGCTCATAAAACTTTGGCAAAAGGCCATGACCTCCCGGTCAGATTTGCCTTTCGGGTCAAAATCCGCTCCGCCCTTGCCTCCGCCGATAGGCAGCCCGGTCAAGGAGTTTTTGAAAATCTGTTCAAAGCCTAAAAACTTAATGATCCCTAAATTTACAGAAGGATGGAGTCTGAGCCCGCCCTTATACGGGCCGATCGCGCTGTTAAACTGCACCCGGTATCCGGTGTTTACATGTACCTGGCCCTTGTCGTCAATCCACGGGACCCGAAACTTGATTTGCCGTTCAGGCTGCACCAGTCTTTCCAGCAGCGCGTCCCTTCTGAACGCCTGCTCATTTGCGTCCACCACCGGACGCAGGGAGTCGAGAACCTCCTTCACTGCCTGATGAAACTCCGGCTCGCTGGGATTTTCTCGTACCACACGATCAATTACTTCATCTACATAGGACATGCTGTTCCTCCTCTTCGCGGGAAAAGAAAAAGACGCTTACATGGCGGCTGCCCACCATGAAGACGTCTTTGCCTTCCCACATATATTTTCCTTGATAGCTTAAAAACAAGCAGGCCATCCTTGTGTCCCCATAAAGACCTCCTTGCCTTTCCGTTTCCATATTACACCTGTATCATGGGATTGTCAACCCCTTTTTGCAATATTTTTTCAAGAACCTGCAAAACACATGAAACTTTGCATTTTTCTCTTGACAAAATGCAGGTAAGGATGTATAATACCTGCAAATGAGCAAAGGAGTTCATTTTCATGCAGACCTGCTGTGCATGAAAATGAACTCCTTTATTTTTCAGATTTCCCTGAAAGGAAAAACCAATATGAAAATAGAAGGCCAGGTGCGAATCCCCTCCGGATGTGCGATTGCCGCTGTGATTTCTAAAGAGGGAAACAAAATGTCCGGCGAGCTGGTGGCCGGCGCTATGAAGCCCATGCACGACCGTTCCAACGGACTGGGCGGCGGTTTTGCAGGATATGGCATTTACCCTGCGTATAAGGATTTTTATGCGCTGCACGTGTTTTTTGATCAGCGGGCGACCCGCAAGGACTGCGAAGTGTTTTTAAAGGAGCGCTTTGAAATTGTTAAATCGGAAATTATCCCTACCCGCAAGATTCCCGCCATTATCGACGAGCCCATTATATGGAGATATTTTGTGACCCCGCTGCAGTCTGTCCTTGCCAACCTGCAGCTGGACGAAAAGGAATTTGTGGCCCGTACTGTTATGAAGATCAACACAGAAATGCGGGGTGCCCATGTTTTCTCCAGCGGGAAAAATATGGGCACCTTCAAGGCAGTAGGCTTTCCGGAAGATGTGGCCGTATTTTATAAACTGGAAGAATATATGGGCTACTCCTGGACGGCTCACGGCCGGTATCCCACCAACACGCCGGGCTGGTGGGGCGGCGCCCATCCCTTTACACTGTTAGATTACTCCATCGTACATAACGGGGAGATATCATCCTACGACGCCAACCGCCGTTTTATAGAAATGTTCGGTTATAAGTGTACCCTGCAGACCGATACCGAGGTCATAACCTATATACTGGACTTTCTGGTGCGGATCCAGGGGCTGACCTTAGAGGAAGCGGCAAGCGTGATCGCCGCGCCCTTTTGGAGCACTATCCAGGACAAAACCGACCCGGGAGAGCAGGAGGCATATACCTATCTGCGCACGCTTTTCCCCAGCCTGCTGATTACGGGACCGTTTTCTATTGTTCTCGGATACAGCGGCGGACTGATGGCGCTCAACGATCGGCTTAAGCTCCGTTCCATGGTGGTGGGGGAAAAGGATGATAGGGTATTTATCGCCAGCGAGGAAGCAGCGATCCGGGCAATGGAGCCGGACGCTGCTGACATTTGGGCGCCTGCTGGTGGGGAGCCGGTGATCGTTAAGGTAAAGGAAGGTGCATATTGATGCGTACAGAATTTGTATATCCGGAGTTTGAGGTAATTCGCAATGCCGACCGCTGTATCGGATGCAGAGTCTGTGAGGGGCAATGCGCCAACGGGGTGCATGCATTGAATCCGGACAGGGGCGTTATGACCAGCGACGAGCGGGAATGTGTAAACTGCCAGCGCTGTGTGGCACTGTGTCCCACCAGGGCCCTGAAGATCGTCAAAAGCAATTGTACCCTCCGAGAAAACGCCAACTGGCAAAGCGATACAATCCGGGAAATCTACAAGCAGGCGGACAGCGGGGGCGTACTCCTTTCCTCCATGGGGAATCCAAGGCCCATGCCTGTATACTGGGATAAAATTCTGATCAACGCATCCCAGGTGACCAACCCGCCTATCGATCCCCTGCGGGAGCCTATGGAAACCCGTGTGTTCCTGGGGAAAAAGCCCCACCGGATCCAGCGGGATGAAGCCGGCAGGCTAAACTGTCAGCTTCCTCCCCAGCTTACCCTTACCATGCCCGTGCTGTTTTCAGCCATGAGCTACGGCTCCATCAGCTACAACGCCCACGCCGCTTTGGCCCGTGCCGCCACGGAGCTTGGCATCCTCTACAACACCGGCGAGGGGGGGCTGCACGAGGACTTCTATTGCTACGGGGAAAACACCATTGTGCAGGTTGCCTCCGGCCGGTTCGGCGTGCACGAAGATTATTTACATGCAGGCGCCGCCATTGAGATCAAAATGGGACAGGGCGCCAAGCCAGGTATCGGCGGACATTTGCCGGGTGCAAAGATTGTGGGAGACGTATCCCGTACCCGTATGATCCCCGAAGGGTCGGACGCCATTTCCCCGGCGCCCCACCACGACATTTATTCCATCGAAGACCTGCGGCAGCTCGTGTTCTCTCTGAAGGAGACCACCCAATATAATAAGCCGGTAATTGTGAAGGTGGCGGCTGTACATAATATCGCCGCCATTGCCAGCGGGATCGCCAGAAGCGGTGCAGATATCATCGCCATCGACGGGTTCCGAGGCGGTACAGGGGCGGCGCCCACCAGGATCCGGGACAATGTGGGCATTCCCATTGAGCTTGCTCTTGCGGCGGTGGATCAGCGCCTCCGGGATGAAGGGATCCGAAACGACGTCTCTATCATTGCAGGCGGTTCGATCCGCAGCGCGGCAGATGTGATAAAGGCCGTCGCCCTGGGCGCAGACGCCTGTTATATTGCAACTGCGGCGCTTTTGGCTCTGGGCTGTCATCTATGCCGTTCCTGTCAAAGCGGCCGGTGCAACTGGGGCATTGCAACCCAGCGTCCCGAATTGGTGAAGCGTCTGGATCCCAGCATCGGCAGTCAACGGCTCATCAATCTGATGCACGCATGGCAGCATGAAATCAAGGAGATGATGGGCGGCATGGGAATCAACTCCATTGAAGCCCTGCGGGGGAATCGGCTGATGCTGCGGGGTATTGGTATGACAGATAAGGAACTGGAGATCCTGGGTATCTGCCATGCGGGAGAGTAATGCTGGAAAATGTTTATAGGAAAGGAGAAAATACGGCTTTTGCAGTTTTTCTCCTCAAATTTGTAGAAATACCCTGGGAGGTGCGGTATAATAGTATGGTAATCGATGCTGGCAGCCTGGATTTCCGGGCTTTAAATGATACGCTTCGCAAGGCGGAGGAAGACTGCAGGGTGGTAGGCTGCCGGGGACAGCGCTTCATCGCGGCGGGCATGGCTGAGAAAAATATTACGATTGATGGTATTCCCGGCAATGCGTTGGGGGCATATCTCAATGGAGCACACATTACAGTAAATGGAAACGGGCAGGACGCCGTGGGGGATACAATGAACGAAGGAACGATCATCATCCACGGCAGCATAGGAGACGCGGCCGGATATGCCATGCGGGGCGGCCGGATATTCGTGCAGGGAAACGCCGGATACCGCGCCGGCATCCACATGAAGGCATACAAGGAAAAAATGCCGGTGATGGTGATCGGCGGCAGCGCCGGAAGTTTTCTCGGCGAATACCAGGCTGGCGGTGTGATCGTAGTTCTGGGTCTTGGGTTACAGGGCAAAAAAATCGTAGGCTATTTCCCTTGTACCGGCATGCACGGGGGAAAAATATTTCTGCGCGCCCACTGCGGAGATGTGAAGTTTCCGGATCAGGTCACAGCCCGCCCTGCCAAAGCCGCGGATATGGAAGAACTGCAAGTGTATGTGCGGGAATACTGCG
The DNA here is from genome assembly GCA_947627475.1 of uncultured Clostridia bacterium. Classification (GTDB taxonomy): domain Bacteria; phylum Bacillota; class Clostridia; order Oscillospirales; family CAG-272; genus Avispirillum. The sequence continues at coordinate 31,832 of CANQWE010000001.1, read as the reverse complement.
GTGTTTTCGGATATGATATGGCCACGGTTCTGCACGCGCCCTTCACCGTAGTTACCCCTGACAGCAAAAACCCCTACAAGCAGATGTATGTAGCAAACTAACGAAAGCAGGATTGGAGAAGCACTATGAAGTATTCGAAGGAAGAGGTACTGCAGTATGTCCGGGAGGAGGATGTGAAGTTTATCCGTCTTGCTTTCTGTGACGTGTTCGGCAGGCAGAAAAACATATCCATTATGCCAGGAGAGCTTCCCCGGGCTTTTGAATACGGAATCGCTTTTGACGCGTCCGCCATCACAGGCTTTGGAGGGGAGACCTGTTCTGATCTTTTGCTCCATCCATGCGCCGAAACACTGATGCTGCTTCCCTGGAGGCCGGAGCACGGCAAGGTGGTGCGTATGTTTGCAGACATCTCCCATCCGGACGGTACGCCCTTTGCATGTGACACGCGCAGTCTTTTGAAAAAGGCCATGGCCGACGCCCAAAGGCGTGGATACAGCTTTGCCTTTGGCGCCGAGCAGGAATTCTACCTGTTTAAGCTGGATGCAGAAGGCATGCCTACACGGGAGCCCTATGATACAGCAGGATATATGGATATCGCCCCCGACGACCGGGGGGAAAACATACGCCGGGAAATCTGTCTCACGCTGGAGCAGATGGGGATCCTCCCGGAAAGCTCCCACCACGAGGAAGGCTTTGGACAGAATGAAATAGACTTTCGCTATTCTGACGCGCTGACAGCGGCAGACAATGCGCTGACCTTTCAAACGGTCGTAAAAACCGCGGCGCACCGCAACGGGCTTTTTGCGGATTTCTCACCTAAGCCCCTTGCGGATCAGCCCGGCAACGGGTTTCACATCAATATGTCTGTAAAGCCCTGCCCGGGATCTGAAAATCTCTGCTATATGATCGCTGGGATCTTGGCAAAGGCGGAGGAAATGACCGCATTTCTCAATCCCACGGAAGCTTCCTACAAGCGGTTCGGACAAAACAAGGCCCCCGGGTATATATCCTGGTCCAGCGAAAACCGGTCCCAGCTTGTGCGCGTCCCCGCTGCAATCGGGGAATATCGCCGGGCAGAGCTCCGCTCCCCGGATCCCACGGCCAACCCGTACCTTGCCTTTGCTCTGCTGATTTATGCTGGGCTTTGGGGAATCGAAAGCAAGTTAGACCTGCCGGCAGCAGCAAATGTAAATCTGTACACAGCGGATGCAAAAACGCTGGAGCATTATAAAAAGCTTCCGCAGGATGTTCATACCGCGCGCAGGATCGCGGCTGCCAGCGACTTTATCAGGGTACATGTGCCTGCCCAAATTTTGGAGATTTACTGCGGCAGGTGACGCGATCGGCAATTTGGAAAGGAGGGGAGCCATATGAGTCTCAAAGAGCAGGGTTACAGCGTTCTGGTGGTTTCTGCATCAGAAGCCTTCAACAGCGCCATGTCTGCTTTGCTCCCTGAGTCCAAATACAGCCCCCTTCAGTTTGCGACCAGTGTAAGCGCCGCCAAAAGAGCCTTTGCCGAAAATGCCTTTGACTTTGTAATCGTCAACGCTCCGCTTCCAGATGACATGGGCGTCCGGTTTGCAATCGACGCCTGCATTGCAAAGGAAACTGTGGTCCTTTTGCTGGTGCGGGCCGAGGTGCATGACGAAATTTTTGATAAGGTTGCAGAGCACGGCGTTTTCACGCTTTCGAAGCCCACCGCCAAGCCTACGATCATGACCGCGCTGGGATGGATGGCCTGCGCCAGGGAACGGCTGAGACGGTCTGAAAAGAAAACCCTTTCCATTGAAGAAAAAATGGAGGAAATCCGGATTGTCAACCGTGCCAAGTGGCTGCTGATCCAAGAACTTAAAATGGATGAGCCCCAGGCGCATCGATACATTGAAAAGCAGGCCATGGACCGCTGTGTTACAAGGCGTATGGTTGCAGAAGAGATTATTAAAATCTATCACGGATGCTGATTCTGACTGTCCTATAAAAATAAATTTCCTATTGACAGAAATCGCCGGCCGTGCTATAATAAATAAAAATATAATACACTAAACCGTTGAAGCGGAGATAACGGCAATGATGCCTTTACAGAGAGCCTGCGATGCTGAAAATCAGGTAAGAAACAAATTGTCAAATGGACCGCTGAGGGTGCAGTCAAATGGGAACTTCCCAAAGTATTCTGCAACGTGTGGGCATACGTCAGTTGCCGGGGATATGCAGGTATCCTGCTGAGTGCACGGGCTCTACCCGTGAATGCAAGGTGGCACCGCGGATTTTGGTATAGGAAAACAATATACCGTATTCGTCCTTGACAAAATGTTTTTTGTCAAGGGCGTTTTTTGTTTGATACTTCTTTGACAAACCATATGCGTCCATGAAATTTTTCTGTTTCAGGAGGAAATTATTATGACATTACTGACTAAACGATGGCGGCGTCCACACGAAATTTTTTTATTATAAAAAGGCTGGTTGGAGAAAGAAATGTGCAGATACCCCTTCGTCGCTACCGCGGCACCAACCCCGGTGTTTCACTTTACAAAACACGAACAGGGGATGCATAGATTGGATGCTTCGGCGTTATCCCCCCTGCAAGGGGAAACCTTACCTGACGCAGTCCCCCTTATGTAAAGGGGGGTGGCACACCGCTGGTATGTCGGGGGGATTGTTTGGGTATTCTTCCCCCCATCCACCTACAGCAGCACAGTTAATAAACAAACGATTCTTTACTATTTTTGGAGGAACGTAAAATGCAATACGGAAATATCGATTTTGATACATATCTGAAAAATTATCCCGACGGGGAAGGATACTTCGGAAAATACGGGGGCTCCTTTATTCCAAAGGAGCTGCAGGAGGCCATGGACGAGATCACCCAGGCCTACTTTACCATTTGTAAATCCAGCAAATTTGTCAGTGAACTGCGCCGTATCCGAAAGGAATTTCAGGGCAGGCCGACTCCTGTCTCCTATCTGGAACGGCTGTCCGGAAAGCTGGGCAACGTGCAGCTTTATGTAAAACGGGAAGACCTGAACCACACCGGCGCCCATAAACTGAACCACTGTATGGGAGAGGCCCTTCTCGCCAAGTACATGGGTAAGAAAAAGGTGATTGCTGAAACAGGGGCCGGACAGCATGGCGTGGCTTTGGCAACAGCAGCCGCCTACTTTGGCCTTGCATGTGATATTTATATGGGTGCTGTAGATATAAAAAAGCAAGCCCCCAATGTAGCCAGAATGAAAATTCTCGGCGCCAATGTAATTGAGGTGACAGACGGGCTGCAAACCCTGAAGGAAGCTGTAGACGCCGCGTTTATGGCTTACTCCAGAGAGTATAAGGACGCCATTTACTGCATCGGTTCCGTAGTAGGACCCCATCCCTTCCCCATGATGGTGCGGGACTTCCAGAGTGTTGTAGGAATAGAAGCACGGGAGCAGTTTATTGAGATGACCGGTGAGCTGCCGGACGCTGTTGTCGCCTGTGTTGGGGGCGGCTCCAACGCAATGGGAATGTTCGCGGGATTTTTAAATGACCCTGTAGAGATCTATGGGGTGGAACCGCTTGGCAGAGGACCTGCCCTTGGGGATCATGCCGCAAGTCTGTCCTATGGCTCTGAAGGGGTCATGCACGGCTTCAACAGCATTATGCTCAAGGATGAAAATGGAGATCCGGCGCCGGTTTACTCAGTGGCAAGCGGATTGGACTATCCCTCCTCCGGCCCCGAGCACGCGTTTCTCCACGACCTTGGCAGGGTAAAGTACGATGTTGTGTCCGATGACGAAACCATCGATGCATTCTTTGAGCTTTCCAGAATGGAAGGAATCATCCCGGCCATTGAAAGCTCCCACGCGGTTGCCTATGCTATGAAGCTGGCACGGCAGATGGAGAAAGGTTCGATTCTGATCAATCTCTCCGGCAGAGGAGATAAGGATATGGACTATATCATTGAAAAATATGGAATCAGATAAGCCATCACAAATGGAGCAGTCCTAAAAAACAGGCGACTTCTGTGAATCGGGCAGGAATTCCTATTTTCCCCAGCGTCCGCCATCCACTAACTATATAAATGGAAAAGCAGGCAGAATTGCCTGCTTTTCTTTTCCTATATCGTATTGTGAACAATCGGTAAAAGAATCGGCAGATTTCTTGACTATCCACGACATATGCGATAAAATATTTAATATAAATGTAATGTTTAGAAGGTGTCCCAAAATGGAAACAAACAAAAACTTTTTGGGGACGGAACCTGTGGGCAAGCTTTTGCTGAAGCTTGCCCTTCCCACGGTAACGGCCCAGATCATCAATATGCTCTACAATATTGTAGACCGAATTTACATAGGCCACATCCCAGACGTAGGATCCCTGGCATTGACCGGAGTGGGTGTATGCATGCCGCTGATTATGATCGTAACAGCCTTCTCCTCCTTTGCCGGCTACGGCGGCGCACCCCGCGCTTCTATTTTTATGGGAAAAGGAGATCCCGACTCTGCAGAAAAGACCCTGGGAAACTGCTTTGTTGTGCAAATCATCATCTCCCTGCTTCTGACAGGGGCCCTGCTCCTTTGGAATCGGGATTTGCTTCTGGCCTTTGGCGCAAGCGAAAACACCATTTCATACGGTGTGGAATATATGAATATCTACGCCCTGGGTACGATCTTTGTACAGCTGACATTGGGGATGAACGCCTTCATCACCGCGCAGGGCTTTGCAAAAACTGGTATGCTTTCTGTGCTGATTGGCGCAGTGGTAAACATCGTGCTGGATCCTATTTTGATTTTTGGACTACACATGGGTGTGCGCGGCGCAGCGTTGGCCACGATTCTTTCCCAGGCAATCTCCTGTGGGTGGGTGCTGCTTTTCCTGTTTGGAAAAAAAACCCACCTGCGAATAAAAAAAGAACATCTGCGTTTGCGTGCCAAAGTGGTTTTGCCAGCCTTTGCACTGGGATCTTCCGTTTTTGTCCAGCAGGCCAGTGAAAGCGTCATCTCCGTTTGTTTTAATTCTTCCCTCCTGCGGTATGGCGGGGATGTTGCCGTAGGCGCAATGACGATTCTCACCAGCGTGATGCAGTTTGCCATGCTTCCCCTCCAGGGACTTGGCCAGGGCGCTCAGCCTATTATTAGTTACAACTATGGCGCCGGTAATGGAGAGCGGGTAAAGTCGGCGTTCTGGCTTCTGCTGAAAGCAGATATGTGCTACTCTACTCTCCTTTGGCTGCTGGTTCTACTTTTTCCACAGGGATTCGCCGCCATGTTTACCGCAGATGCACAGCTGATTGCTTTTACAAAGACGGCACTGCGTATTTACATCGCTTGTCTGCTGTTGTTTGGCATCCAAATGGCCTGCCAAATGACGTTTACTTCCATTGGATATGCCAAGGCGTCCATCGTGGTCGCCGTAATGAGAAAATTTATTCTTCTGATTCCTCTGATCTATATTCTTCCTGTCATCCTGCCCATCGACAAAACCTGGGCAGTGTACGCCGCAGAACCTGTGGCAGACTTTCTTGCGGTAACGTTTACCTCTATCCTCTTCACATTCCAATTTAAAAAGGCTCTGCGGCAAATGAATGAAAAAAGAAAACCGCAGGCAATTCAATCCAAATCAGAATAAAAAGGGAAAAAATATGCCAACTATGCACGATGATCGACTGACCCAGCAGAGGGAGACGCTCAAAGACTTTTTCGGGGGCGATGAAAGGGAGGAGATCCCGGACGAACTCTTAGACCGGCTCTTCCAGTTTGAAGAGCTCATGACGAAATACCGCAGCGCGATCCGAGAAATTACTACGAAACTGGAGATCCTCAACGACGAACTTTCCGCGTCTACAAAGCAGAATCCCATTGAGAGTATCCAAACCCGAATCAAACGGCCCTACAGTATTGCAGAAAAGCTGAAACGGCAACAGCAACCTGTCACAGTAGAGTCCATCGCACGGCATTTAAACGATGTAGCAGGAATCCGTGTTATCTGCCCGTTTATCAAGGACATTTATGCTGTAGAAAAAATGTTGATTCAGCAGGACGACGTCCGCCTGATAGCCAGAAAAGATTACATTCGCAGTCCCAAGGAAAGCGGTTACCGCAGCCTTCACTTGGTGGTGGAGATCCCCGTTTTCTTTTCCATGAAAAAAGAAAATATTCGGGTAGAAATTCAAATCCGCACCGTAGCCATGAATTTCTGGGCAAGCCTGGAACACCAGATCCGGTACAAAAATAAATCACAGGGGGTGCAGGATATCATTCAGGAGCTAAAGGAATGTGCGGATACCATCGCAAAGACAGATGAAAAAATGCAGGAGCTGAAGATGCGTATAGAAACACATGCAGAATAACGGTACTTATCCTCAAAGCAGGAAAATAGTGCGTTACCCAATGTAAGGACATCCAAATTGTGATCCGATGAGGCAAAGCCGGATCCCCGGCTTTGCTATCGAGTCTGTTTGGCACAGACTTTTTGCCTGCACCGGACTTGGGGGACTGCAGTGCCTTTTTGCTGGCCTGCAATGTCTTGCTTGGGCTATCTACCTTACTCCAGAGTCTGTGCATACTTCATAAGCCCCCGTTGCCTTCGGTGACACCCACATAGGAGTGGGTACCAACTCCCTTGAAAGGGGGACTGTGGGCAGCGCCAACTGAGGGGTTGTTTCCGTCCATCTTACTGCAGCGGGAAATGGATTGTATTCCTGACAATCCCCTCGTCAGCTACGCTGACACCGCCCTGGGAGCTTATCCAATCTCTGCAAACTTTATTTGTCTCTGCTTTTCTGTTCTATCTCTTTTTGTTTCCTATCTGTCTTGCAGTTTCTGCAATTCCAGCGTATACCAAAAAGTTTGCTTTATCCGTAGTTGTCAAAGGGGAAGGGATGGAAAAGGGAAGGGGAATCCCCCTTCCCTTTTCTGTGTTTTTGGTTCCTTTTGTCACATTACAAAAGGAACGTCCTCCTTCCTTTCTCTTGGAAGAGGAACATTCTCATTTCTACTTTGAAAGCAAGGGAAACGGCGGTACTTTTTTCCAAAGCGAAAATGATACTTTGCTGCACAAAGTACAAGTACTCAAAATGCTTTTTCGGATCGCACAGCGATCCGTGGAGCGAAACTGGATCCCCGGCTTTGCTATCGCGTTTGTTTCGTACAGACTGCCAGTCTGTACCGATGTGTTGGACTCCAGTGCCTTTGCAGGCCCTGCGATATCTTGCTTTGGGTATCTGTTTTACTCTAAAATCTATTAAACCTCCCCTTGCCAGGGGAGATGTCATGGCAAAGCCATGAAGGAGGGGGAGCTTACACATGCATCTCTCCCTCCTTCATACCTACAGTGCGACACCTCCCTGCATTTCGTGAACAAATGCAAGGGGGCAAAACGCAGTTATGACGGGAGGAGAGATCTCTATTCCGTTTAGCTTGAACAGTCTCCCCCTGGGGGAAGGATTTAAAAAAGAGGAGCGAAACCCGCCCCTCTTTTTACTTCACATCCACCCGGCGGACGATCTCCTCCACCGTTTCTTCCAGAGAAAGAGATGCCGCAGGCACGACTATATCTGCATACCGCTCATACAGCGGAACTCTGCGGGCATACACATCGCAAAGCCCCTCACCGGGTTCCATAGCGATCCCACGGGTTCTGATATTGGATATACGCTGCTCTATCTGAGAAAGGGGCAGCTGCAAATACACGACCTGCCCCATTCGGGAAAGATGTGCCATAGCTTTCTCTCCCAGCACCACGCTGCCGCCGGTGGCGATCACCGTTTCGTCTGTATCCTCCAGAGCCGCTACCGTATCGTTTTCCAATTGTAAAAATGCATCCATCCCATCGTCCCGGATTATTTCAAACAATTTCTTTCCCGCCTGCTGCTGCACAAGCAAATCTGTATCGAAAAAGCTGTATCCAAGGGTTTTGGCAAGCAAAACCCCAGCTGTACTCTTGCCGCAGCCGGGCATACCGATCAAAATAATATTCTTCATGCTTCACACCGCCATATTATTCTTGCGATTCTGGATCGTATACCACCGGGGCAATGGGCGCCTGCGCCTTCACCCGGAAGGAGAGCGGTTCCACTTTCTCCTTATCCTCCTCCACAGGCGTTTGAAAAAGAGAAATTTCGTCGGTTTTTTTATACTCTACGGTAACACCTGCCATATAATGCTCAACAAAGGACAGGGGCACCCATATAGCTGTGTCCACAAGGCGGCAGGGACCTGTCATATTCACATTGACACCATTTATATTGGCAGTAAAAGATCCTACAGTAAACAAAACAGATTCCTCTGTACCGTCACCGGCACTGTCCCCCTCCTCATCGGATGGAATAATAAATCGCATGTAATGGATGCTCCCGGCGACGGGCATGTCCAGCAGAGAAGCAAGCCTGGTAAAGTCTACATACAATATACCGTTGTAATAGGCAGTAGCACCATCAGCCTTAAAGGAATCCTCTTTTCCCATCGTATATGTGACTGCGCTGGATTTTTCCTTACTGTCTCCGTAAAAAAGGGAGAAGTAGGTCCAGGCAGCAACGCCGCAGACAAGCAGAAATACAATGGAAAATCGCAGCAGGATCCCCCGCGCCTGGGCAGCTCGTTTTTTTCGACGCAGCTTCTTTTTCCGCAGCGCCTCACGGCGAGCTGCCTCCTGCCGTTGTCTGGCCCGCTGAATTTCTGCCTGCCTACGCTGCCGGTAATACCGCTCAAAATCAGATCTGGTTTGCGGCGCGCCTGTCTCCGGATAGATCCAGCCGGATCGGCTTCTGCCGCCGGGCGGGCTTTGATTTGGCCGCCGCTGCCCCCCCTGTACCGGCCGCTGGCCCGGGGCCGGACGTCTTTGTCCAGAATTTGCCCCCGGGCGGGATGACTGTGCCGGCCTTCTGGCAGGTGTACCTGCAGGTGAGACAGGTCTTCGCCCGGGCGCAGGAGCAGGCCGTCCCCCCGGACTTTTGGGAGGGGCGCCGTATACTGCCCGGGCCTTATGCTGGGCCGCATTCTCAGGCGGCGGGCCACCCTGCTTTTTCGGCCGGTTCACGGTTCCATCCGCATTTACATAGCCCCGAGGGGCAGGGCGAGAGCCATACGGTTTATTATTCACAGCCTCGCCCCCTTACGGTTTCACATAGGTTTATTTCGTTTCTGCGATCATAAAATACGGGGATGTGGGAGAATTGAGCAGCTGAAATTTCCCGATGCTCAGCTTGTACCGGCTGAGTGTGGAAAAGTATGCCTGCAGTGCCTCTCCTTCCGCCGCGCCTTCCGGATGACCGGGATATACCGCTACCAGCAGGATGCTGTCCCGCCCCAGCAAGGACAGCGCGCCTTCCACAGCAGGCAGCGTCGTCTCGCGCATGGTGGTCAGCGCCTTATTGCCGCTGCCAGGCATATATCCAAGATTAAACATTCCCGCACGGATCGGTCCCGACACATAGTCTTTCGCCAGATGGTGGGAGCGGCAGTACAGACTCCAGTTTTCCGGACAGCCCTCCTCCCGCAGCCGGCGGGCCGTACTTTCCAGGGCGGCCGGTTGGATGTCAAAGGCCGCCACATGGCCCGACTCCCCTACGGTTTTGGATAAAAACGTCGTATCATGGCCGTTTCCCATGGTAAAGTCGCAGGCAGTGTCTCCCGGCCGCAGATGGGTCAGAATAAACTGCTTTTGCAGTGCCAGCAAATCCACCATTACTGGTCCTTTTGATGGGCCGCCGCCATATCAAAGGCCCGCAGATTGATCTCCTTGGCCTTGGCAGGCACGCATGCTTCCACCGCACTCCGCAGCACTTCCGTATCAAATCCGAGCACGTGGGCGCCAAGACCGATCAGCGCCACATTGGCCGCTCTGCCGTTTCCGGCTTCTTCTGCAATGGCCGCAGCGTCTGCCGCAATGATCTGCACGCCCAGCTCCCGGATTTTCTCCGCAAGATCTGCAGGATACTGAGCAGCGCCGATGATCACCGGCATAGGATTGATCTCTTGTGTGGCGGTGATCAGTGTTCCGCCGGGACGCAGGAAGGGCAGCCATCTGGCCGCTTCCAGCAGCTCAAAGGACAAAATCACGTCTGCTTCCCCCTGGCAGATTACAGGAGAGCTTACCGCTTTCCCATAGCGTACATATGTTACGACAGATCCGCCGCGCTGGCTCATGCCGTGCACTTCGGAGATTTTTACCGCATATCCGTCTGCTGTAGCAGCTGCGCCTAGGATCCTGCTGGCCAGCAGAGAGCCCTGTCCGCCTACGCCCACAATCATAATATTTTTCGTTGTCATTATACCCTCTCCTTATTTTGACCCGGTAGATGTAAACGCATCGAAGGGACACATCTCCTGGCACAGGCCGCAGCCCACGCACATGCTCGCGTCCACTTTGGCCTTTATCACGCCGTCTTCGCCTGCAGCCATGGAAATGCAGGGGCAGCCGATTTTCATACATGCCTTACAGCTGCGGCATTTTTCCTGGTCCACCTGCAGGGCGGGCTTTTTCTCTACGCCCTTCAAAAGGGCGCAGGGACGCCGGCAGATCACCACAGAGGGAACGTCGGCAGCCAGCTCTTCTTTCAAGACCCCTTCCAGCTCTGCCGGTTTTGCCGGATCTACCACACGGATGTGGGCTCTGTCCACACCAAGTCCCGCACAAATGTCCTCCAGGCAGATGTAAGGGGCTGGCTGATTCTTCAGCGTAAGCCCTGTAAGGGGATTTTGCTGATGTCCTGTCATACCGGTGATCCGGTTGTCCAGGATCACCACCGTAGACGCGCCCCCGTTATAGATGATATTTACAAGACCGGTCATACCGGAATGCATAAAGGTAGAGTCGCCGATCACCGCCACAGACTTGGCTTCCTCGCCCCGCACCTTATTGAAGCCGTGGAGGGCAGAGATTGACGCGCCCATGCAAAGGGTGGTGTCCATAGCGCCCAGCGGCGCAACAGCGCCCAGGGTATAACAGCCGATATCCCCCGAAACCATGAGGCCCATTTTTTTCAGGGTGTAGAACACGCCCCGGTGAGGACATCCCGGACAAAGCACCGGCGGCCGCATAGGGATCTCGTCTGCCACCGACACAGTGCAGGGTTCTTCACCCAAAAGTTTTTCCCGGAGCAGTTCCTGGGAATATTCGCCGCACAGGGGAAGCACGTCCTTGCCGGTAACCTGGATTCCAAGGGAACGGCAGAAGGACTCGATCACGCCGTCCAGCTCTTCGATGACCACAACAGAATCTACAGAGTCTGCAAATTCCCGGATCTGCTTTTCAGACAGGGGATGGATCAGCCCCAGCTTCAAATAAGAAGCATTCGTGCCGTATACTTCCTTTGCATAGTTATAGCAGTTGCCCGCAGTGATGACGCCCACGGCAGTACCGCCCATTTCCACCCGGTTCAGCGGACTATCGTATGCATATTCGGCAAGATCCGCCAGCCGCTGTTCCACAACGGGATGGCGTCGCTTGGCGTTGCCTGGCATCATTACATGCTTGGCAGGATCCTTGGTATATTCCAAAATCTCCCGCTCCTGCCGCTCCTCCAGCTCTACTGCGCTGCCGGAGTGGGACACCCGGGTAGTAAGGCGCAGGATAAAGGGCGTGTCAAACTGCTCGGACAGCGTATAGGCCAGCTTGGTAAATTCCTTACACTCTGCAGCGTCGGCAGGCTCGATCATAGGCAGCTTTGCACCGATGGCATAGTGCCGGCTGTCCTGCTCGTTTTGGGAAGAATGCATCCCTGGATCGTCCGCAACGCCGATCACAAGGCCGCCGCCTACTCCCGTATACGCCGTAATAAACAAAGGGTCTGCAGCCACATTGAGTCCCACATGCTTCATGGCGGAAAATGCCCGTCCGCCTCCAAAGCTGGCGCCGATGGAAGCCTCCAGCGCTACTTTTTCATTGGGGGCCCATTCCGCGTAAATTTCGTCATATTTTGCGGCGAACTCGGATATTTCTGTACTGGGAGTGCCGGGATAGCTGGAAACAAAACGCACGCCGGCCTCATACAGTCCTCTTGCGACTGCCTCATTGCCAAGCATAATTTTTTTCATTTATGTAAATCCTTTCTTTGGGCAGTGTAACACTATGCCAAACTTCATCTAATATTATACCGTTGCAGGAGAATTGTGTCAAGGGCTGGGCTATTTTGTCCCGCTCCTTTTCCTGGGAGAACGCAGACGCTGCCGTTTCTGCCGCAGAGCCCTTCCCGCCTCTTTTTTCTTCTGCCGCCGGGCCTGCTCTGCAAGGATCGGTTCTATGGCGTGAGGACGCTTCAGCAGAAACGCTGCTCGGAGAAAAGCGACGCCCGGACAAAGCAGCAGAAGAGAGCACAGGGATATGCCAAGTGCGAGGATCGGTCCCGGGTCCTGCTCAAGGGTCCCGCCGATCCAGATGCCAAGCTGCAGAAATATCCCCCATAAAAATGGGACGAGTACAGCAACGGGACGGATCAGGCGTCTGCGGTCAGACAGAATCGATGCCCCTGTCACAAGCATACAAATCAGGACCGCGGCCAAAAGAGAAAAAAACAGAAGCTGATATAACGTGTCAGTGCTGCCCTCTGCCCGCATGCTTCTATAATATAGAAGGGACGGGATCCCCGCCCCCAAAAATCCGGCGGCTGCTGCAATCAGAAGAAACATTCCTGCTCCAAAAAAGCGCTTCTGATTGGGCCGGGTACAGGAAAGTGCTGTTACGGCGGCCCCCGCTATTCCATAAAAAAATATCCCTGCAATCATTTTGCCTTCCTCCACTTTGTATCGGTTACGGCTGATACAGCACCATGGCCCGCCGTCCCACCAGTTCGTACGCATCGATCACATCCTGCCGGTCGTATTCCACTACACCCTTCAACGGATCGCAAATAATGCTTTTATCCTCTGTATAACCGGACAGCACCACACAGTGAGAACCGGAAAACCAGCGCACAGTATATCCGTCCACCTTCCATTCCCGTGCAACTACAGAGGGCTCCATATCTACTGTAGCCCATAGAATCACAGGTGTGCCGCCCGCCACCCACGCTTCCAGCTCCTCCATAGAGCTTCCGGTCAGATTGTTGGCAGCATAATCCAGATATCCCGCCTCATGCATATATAAGCCTGCGGTCACCTGCAGACAGGGTACATAACAGCCAAAACCCTCCCCCTTGGGATCTCCTACATAGGTACTTTCAGGATTTACCTGGTCAAAGGGTCCCTTCGGCAAGTAGTTGTCCGATAGCCACACCGGATCCATATCTATATTGAAATGATACTGCAGGACAATAGCCAGGGACACCACTTCGCATCCATTGGGCAGATGGGGCAGCTGCAGAATGTTTTCCACCTCCAGCTGCGCCTGTTCCAAAGGCGGGTACACAGGGGCCCGCACAGGCGCTTTCGTCGTCTCTGTTTCCCCCTTCTCCTCCCATTTCTCCGTCTCTTCTGCCGCTGCAAACGCCGCAGCAGCATCCTCCGCCGCCTTAGGCAGCGCGTCATGATAGGCGCAGGAAACAAGGAAGAGGGAACAAAAAAGTACGACTGCGGCTCTGATAACAGATTTTTTCATATTTGGTATCCTCCTGCGCTCCGGGCGGCACAAACCCCTTTTTCCCTCATTGACATTTCCACAGAAACCGGTATAATAAAACTACTGCAAAAGGGACCGCTCCAGGGCGGGCATCACATCGTTTCCCCGGGAAAGCAGGACGGTATGATGCACATAGCTCCACGCTTTCCCGCACCGATTGTATCGATATACGTCCGTCTCCTTTTTCAGAGGGACATAGCAAAGAAAGATCCAGATATCATATTCGTCTGCCCGGCAGACCGCCGCGCAGCGATCCAGCAGTGTCTGCACCAGCGTTGGATCTGCATTCTCTGCCTGGATATAGCTGGAGGCGATACGATATTTTCCAAAGGTATATTCCCGAAACCCGTTTTGGCATAGTGTTTCCGGATCCTGGGACAAGTCTGTGAGGCACAGGCCGTCCCGCTGGAGGGTGGTCAGGTCAAAGCGATGCCGGGCGGCAGTTTCCCGCATCCAGGGCCTGTCCCCTTCCTGAAATTTGGAGCTTGCGCAGGAAAGGGTGTCCATATACACAGAGGACAGGGCGAGAAAGTCTGCCTGCCGGTCCGGCACAAGGCCATAGGCCGCTGCCGCCTGGTAAATCACCCGGCCGGCGGAGCTTGCCGCCCGATTTTCATATACGGGAATATCCGGCACATCCACTGTAGGATGATGATCTGCACAGGCGATCACCCTGCCGGACAGCTTTGTGGTATGGCAGTCGCACAGAATCAGCAGGCAGTCCGCCGGGGGCTGAGAAAACAGAGACGCAGGAGGATAGCCGTATTTTTCCAGAACTGCGGCGCTGTGGACATCCATTTGTCCATACAGGCAAATCGTCGCATCCACTCCCAACTCTCCCAGAAAATGCCGCATCAGCAGACAGGACGCGGCGCTGTCATAATCCGGATGCATATGCCCGGTCAGCACTACAGGCCCCCGGTGTATGGCAAGCTGCGACAAAATTCCAGAAAACAACATGTATTTCTCCCCCTGCCCGCACAAAATCACATAATACAAGTTTAACCCATCTACTATACTTTGTCAATCATGATATGGAGGATATCCCATGCTGCCGGAAGAAATCATTGCCCACATCAACAGCCCAAAAATCAAAAAAGTCATTGTAGACGGGGACGTCGGTGCAGACGGCGACGATCAGTTTGCCCTGGCCTATGCACTGTGTGCCTCGGATCGGGTGGAGGTACTGGCCGCCAACTCCGCCCCCTTCAACGACGATTCTGCCGATATGGCTGCTGCCGGGAAAGTCGAGTGTGAAGAAATTATCGCTGCCGCAGGGCTGGCAGAAATAGTACCCGCCTTCACCGGATCCCCCGACTTTATCACCCGTGCCGGCGGGCCCCTAAAAAGCGCCGCCGCCGAAAATATCCGCCAGGCGGTGCTGTCTACCCGGGATCCCGTATATGTAGTGATCACCGGCTGCTGCACCAACGTGGCCAGCGCCCTGGCCCTGTACCCGGAAATCCGGGATCGGCTGATCGTTGTATGGCTGGGGCTGGATGATCTGGAAGGAAATCACAACACCGGGGAATACAACTATCACAACGACATTGAGGGGGGAAAGCTGCTGTTTTCCCTTGCAGAAAATATGGTGCTGGTATGTGCGGGAAAGGTGGTGGCCCCCTTTCGCAGAACAGACGATGAAATTGACGCCATGTTCTGTGCAGACAATCCCTTGAGCACCTGGCTGCGCAAGCGGTTTCGGGAGATCCCCTGGGCCCAGGGGCTTTGGGATCTCTGCGGCGAGGGACTGCTGATCTGTCCAAAGGCCTGCAAAATGGAGGTGCATCCGGCGCCGCTGTTTGGAGCGGATGGGGAGATCAGCGGGTTTGATGCTTCCCGTAAAATGGTAGTGGTCAATGAAAACGATCCGGACAGGATCGTGCAGGATGCGGTGCAGCGCATCAACGGCCGGTGATTTATGTAGACAAAAACCTCCCCTGTGGGGAGGTTTTTTGCTTTTTGCAAATTTATTTATCTGAATTTTCTTTTGAGGAATCATCTTCGTAATGATCTAAAGCATACTGGCAACATTGTAAAACTAATAAATTGAAAGATACATCATTATCAGAAGCAATTTGATTTAACTGTTCAAATAAAGTCTCTGTAAAACGTATAGTCCGAGGAATATTTGCTTTCTTTAAATTCTTTTCCAGCTTAAACATATAACCACTTCCATAACCATTATTGACTTTATTGTATCAATTGTGTATAATAATTTACATAACCACTTTTGGTTACATTTTAGCCGTTGTTTTCTTTCTTACTTGCAAGATACTCTATAAGCTCAGTAACTGATCTGCGGGCAGACGGATCCAAAGAAAGGAGAGCTGTAAGCACTTGATCAACAGAAATATCTTCGCAATACGGCAATGGCTTCATAGTTTTACACTCCTCCGCTATTTTAACGCACTTTACATCTTACCGGAAACAAGCCATTCCATGGAAACCTTGAGCACCTTAGAAAAAGCAAACAATTCATAATCAGCTATCAAACGCTCTCCGCGTTCTATTCGGCTTATCGCTTTTTGCTCGACAACAACATTTTCCACCTGTAATTTTGCAGCTAAATCTGCTTGAGACCAACCATTCCTTTCTCTAATAGCCTTTATTCGAGAACCAGCAATGTTTTTCCTTCCGTTTATTCCGTATATTTTCATGATATTGTCTCCCAAATCTTTGTTCCCTGTTCTTATGGTTGACAATACCATATTTTTTATCACCAATTACCCTAAAGATGACTAAGGAGGTCAACATGGACGAAAAATTTGAAGAAAAGTATCTTGCAACGGTAGGCCCATATGGACATATCGCGCTTACTCCCCTCGCAAGCCGCGTCATGGAATGGGAACCGGGAACGGAAATCATGGGCACAAAGGTGGATGGCATGCTCATTCTCCAGCCGTACCAGCCCAGATGCTGTATTTGCGGGTCCGTGCTGCAGGTGAAGGCTGTGGGCGATCTGTTTCTCTGCCAGAAGTGTATTCAAAGAGCCAATCAGGCGCCCTGCTACACCGGCATGGATCCTTCCCTTCCGAAAGAATATGAGGAAGATCTGGAGGATATATGCGTAGAAGACAGCCTGGAGTTTCGGGATTATGGGCATCCTGTAGAAAATGACCTGGACTACGACAGCGATCTGTTTATGCGCCAGGATCCCCCCAAAAAGGATCAAGCGTGATCGCGACCTGCTAAGCAGATACAACCTGAAAAGGCCTCCCTCTGACGAGGGAGGCCTTTTTATGGCGCCCCACAGGCTATCTTTCAATTACGCCGCAGGCGATCCGCCCTCCTGCATCCCCGGAAGGCTGGCTGTGAAAATCGTCCACATGGGCGTGTACAATCACCGTGCGGCCTAAAATTTCCTCTACGGTAAACCGATTGGTAGCCACCACCATATACGCACTGCCGTTGTTGACAAATAACGGTGGAAGATCCCCCGCGTGGTAGGGATGGGGACAGCCCCCGCCGGAGGACGTGAGCGTATTATCATAATGGGAGCCTGCATTGGCAAAGGGGTCTGTATCGTTTCCTGTACAGCTGCCCCCTGCATGGATATGAAAGCCTAAAATGCTGCCTCCGCAGGGACTTCCGCTTCCCTGCGCCTTTTGAATATCGTCCGGCAGCCCAATAAAGCTTGCCTGTACAAGCACCTGGTCTGTAAGCTGGTAAAAACTTACCACGCCCCGGATCGTCCGATATTCTCTGCTGCCCATCACCCTGGCCGCCGCGTCTGCCCGGCCCCGAAGCCGTTCCAAAAATTTTGGATTCTGATATGTATGAAAAAACATCTTATTCCGCCTTTCTTTTTCTTTCAGTATATTCCTGCCTGTGGGAGATGTGTTCGGGCGTCGGGAAAAACCGATTTTTTTCAAAAAGCCATGGACACAGGGGGCGCTGTATGATAAAATATTCCAAAAGACCTACCGGAAAGGAATCCTTCTATGAGTTTTAAGCAAAATTGTGAAATATCTCTCGTACAAAATCCACACGCAGCAGAAAATGTGTTTATCGGAAAGGATGCAGAAAACGCCCCCCTGCCTACCTTTGAGCAGGAACGGGCCAAGCTTCCAAGTCCCATTTGGGACGGACACGCAGACGCCATCTCCTGCTACTGGAAGGCATGGGAACTGGCCTTTGGAAATTTGGGCAGGCCCCGTCCTGGATCCGGTTTCGTATCGAATTTTATTGATACTGCTTTCAACGGCTGCCTTTTTATGTGGGATTCGTCTTTTATCCTTATGTTCGGCAAATACGGCAGCAGAAGCTTTAACTTCCAGGGCACCCTGGATAACTTTTATGCACTCCAGCATAAGGACGGATTCATCTGCCGGGAAATCATCGAAGAAAACGGCGAGGACCGGTTTACCCGATTTGACCCTGCCGCCACCGGGCCTGACATCATGCCCTGGTGCGAGTGGGAATATTTTAAAAACTTTGGGGATATGGACCGGTTGGCAAAGGTGTTCCCCCCGCTTTTGGCATATCATGAATGGCTGCGTCTGAACCACACCTGGCCGGACGGCACCTATTGGTCCAGCGGATGGGGATGCGGCATGGACAATCTGCCCCGGCAGCAGGCCGGATATGTGATCATGTTTTCTCACGGGCATATGGTCTGGAACGATGCCTGCCTTCAGGAACTGATGAACTGCAACATCCTTATGGAAATGGCACGGCTGCTTGGTCGGGAAGAAGAAATTCCTGCTCTGCGCAAGGAACGGGATAATCTGGCACGCGTGATCAACGAAAAGCTGTGGGACGAGGACACGGCTTTCTACTATGACCTGTGGAAAAACGGGCAGCTCAATATGGTGAAGCATATCGGCGCATACTGGGCGCTGATGGCGGAGGCTGTGCCGGAAAAGCGGGTGGAACGGTTTGTAGCCCATTTGGAAAACGAAAGAGAATTCAAGTGTCCTCATCGGATCCCTGCATTGTCTGCAGACCATCCCTGGTTTGGAAAAGACGGGGGATATTGGAACGGCGGCATTTGGGCGCCCACAAACTACATGGTGCTTGGGGGTCTGGACAAATACGGCAAGTTTGCCCTGTCTCATGAAATCGCCATGAACCATTTGGAGAACGTAGTGCAGGTATACAGAAAGACCGGTACTGTTTTTGAAAATTATGCGCCTTTCCCAGGAGACGACGGTGCGGCACGGCCGGGCAATCCGGCCAAGGGCGACTTTGTGGGCTGGACGGGACTGGTCCCCATTGCCGTTTTGCTGGAGCATGTAATGGGCATTAAGCCGGACGCACAAAATAACACCATTTCCTGGCATATCCATCTGCTGGAACGTCATGGGGTAGAGAAGTATCCCTTTGGAAAAAATGCCACGCTGACACTGCTGTGTGAGGCAAGAGACAGTCGTACGCAGGAGCCGCAGATCACTATTGAATCTACGGAGCCGGTAACTGTAAAAATTATTTGGGATGGCGGCACACGGATCGTAGAAGCGGGAAAATAAGCTTTGCTATGGAAAAAAGAGGGGCGGCGCCCCTCTTTTTTTGATGATCTCCATGAATGGCGTAGGGGGATGCGCACGTACTCCACCTACACGGCGAAGCAGTTCTCCCTTGCATTGCGCAAGGCGTCTCTGACGAGCCGCGAAATGCCCCAGCTTGGGGAAACAAAGTTTGAACAAACTTTGGAGCAAGGTCAAAACCACAGCGGCACTTTGCAGGGGCTGCAAATGCAATGGAGTCAGACAACATCGAGTCTGCACCAAACAAGCTTGGCCCCCAGCTTGCCTCACCGGATCACAGTGTGATCCGAAAAAAGCGCTTTCCCTGCCTCGGTAAACAGAAGCTTTCTCATAGAGAGGGAGAAAGTTTTTCCTTCTTTCTCTACCAGATATATTTCTCTTCTGAAATACTTTCCGAGAATGTATAAAAGAAAAAGGAGTACATTTCGGTTTCCATATATTTTTTGTAATTATACTTGCTAAGGGGTTTCAGATCATAATCTTCTGCTATATGCTTCAATATTGCAGCATTGTCGATTTTAAACTGTTCCAACGCCGCCAGTGGATCTTTAAATACCGGAACCGGACTACCGCTGCTGTCTAATCCCAGGGCCAAAGCATAGGCAGGATCATCGGGAAACAGTCCGCTCCATTGAGAAACATCGCCCTCTACCCAGTCGACCGGCTGAAACATAAGATAATCTCGAATGAAAAATGCAGCTGCAAGTACAACCACCACGATACCGGTGATCAGTAAGGCTTTTTTTCTTTTGGTCATGATATGTAGACCACTCCCTTAGTGAATGTTTTCCTTATACAATATCCCGTATTTATATCCTTGCGTGCCTTTCCATCCCAGCTATTATCTTGTTTACTTGTCCACAGATGATAATCACTGGTGTGCTGGGCGACTTTATAGTCATAGTAGCAAGAACCCGACCACAGTTTCTCGGTCGTTTCTTTTTTGGTTACAAATGCCCAGTGATTCCAGGATCCGTTATTTCCAGAATCCAGTGCGATAAAATCTCCTTTATCCAGCTGAGCCGCGAAGGATCTATGACGTGTTGTGGTATAGTTGACACCCCAATAATTGGCGAATTCATTTGCAACGGTCCAATTGCGCGCGTAATCGGTAATACTTCTGTAATACCAGGCATTTGGCTGGACATAATCCATAGGAATTCCGCCCGCATGGATGATTTGAGAGGCAAAATTGGTGCAGTCGCCACCGGAAAAATAATTCCACTCACGGATATTCGCGCTTTCTGCATATTGTGTAGCATAATCGATCGCATCATTTACATAAAACGTGTATCCCAATCTGGAACTGTCGCTTTGACTCTTTTCGTCATTTCCCAATGTTTCCAGCAATATTTTTACTTCTGGAATGCCTTCAAATATATCTACTGTGTAGTTGGGAAGCAAAAGCTTTATATCATTCAGCAACGCGGCGCTCACCAATTCATCCAGATTATCTTTTGTGTTCGGGAAAGGATATGCACTTTGGATTTTCATTCTTTCCTCTATGTTATTATATGAGGAAAAACGCTGCTGTATTTCTGCATTTCTTGCCTTGTTTCTGTAAAAGTCTATAAAATCAATAAAATAGATACAGTCTGCTTCATTAAAAGATACATTGTTCATGCGGGCATATGCTGCGGACTCATATATATCCAGCGTTTCCTCAGACAATGGCGATAAGCTATTTTCCTGTGCCAGTGAATCAATAAAGCCGGCCATTACTACGGCGGCGTTTTGCATAGCCTCATTTTGATCGACAAAGGTAGGGTACAGAAGAAGCGGTGTCCCAAATACGGTGATCTTATCATTGTATTTAATCTGGCCTATAGCATCATACTTATCGTTGTGGAAATTTCCTCCGTATTCCCGCACCACATCTTCTTCTACAATTCTAACGGTTTCATCACTTCCCCAGCTGTCAATATCCAGAGAATGCTCCTCCAAGTCTGAATCAATGTAGGGTTGGTCTCGTACTTCAGTGCCAGCAATGCTAATAATCACTGCAGCTGAAAGGATCACTGCAGTCAGTAAATACGCAACAAGCTTTTTCATTTTAAACCTCAATTTTTCTTTGATTTTTCGTCAAACATAAATCGAGCGTAAAAGTATGAATGTTTTATCCTTTTGCAATTTTTACACAAATCTCGTTTACGATTGAAACGTAATTTCTGTTCTGCTCGGATATAAGGAGTTATCGTTTGTGAGAAAAATATTATACACCCCCTGTTGCTCCTCTGTTGATTTCATGGAAAGCCCATGTTGCTCTAATATTTCCTTTTGATCATCGCACCACAATTTCACTCCTTCCGTAATATTGTATATCAGATCGCATTATCAGGCTGTTTTTCACGCCGCATTTCAAATGAAATAAATGCACATGCATTTTTTTCCAAGTATTCTTTCTCTAATATAAGCTTTAGGTTGTATGTAACATCATCTATTTTCTCAAATTCCAAGGAGGAATGATACGATATATCCATATCTTCGAACTTTAGTATTGGCTCCTGAATGATGCCCAATATATCCTTTGGAGCAATATCTTGTAATGCTTTATTACAGATAATAATCGTCCCGTCTGGCCGGTTTCGTAAAGCCAAAGATGCATCCTGAAACCGAAGCCACAAATTGTATACATTTGTATCCGGCGGCTCATCAAACCTTATTTCACAATTTGTGCCGATATTGGAATGGTAGATCCCTCTCCGTTTTTATAGGAAACCATATTCTTTTTATCCCCCACAAAATTTTCCAATGCAACAACTTTATTTTTTTATCAGTATATACTCCGATTTCATATTCTGTTTTATCTATTAGTTTTATTCCTTTTTGATCAGTCAGATATGCAGGATATAATGGAGTTATATCGTTTGCAGCCACCGTATAAATATTATCCTCTTCTAACAGTTTCTCATCAACGACATTTGTAAGTCGTGTGTCAATCCATGCGTATTCTCCCTGCTGATTCAGATACCGTATAGGAGATGCATATACATAAAGTGTAGTACTTCCATCATCATTTAAAAATGCAACAGAAAAATCCGTAGAATATCCAGGAAGGGTTTTTCTGTGCCCCTTTTGTCTAAGTATATCTTCTGTAAAGCATTCGTTGAAGTCGTCCTCCAAGGATATTTTGATATTCGTATCTGCATTTCGACATGAAAATAAAACTGCAATTGCAGCAATGAAAATGAACATTAGAGATATAACAATAAAATAAATACGTTTCATTTATCTTCTAACACCCTTATTTTGGTAATTCTTTTATTCCAAATTAACACAATATTATAACTATGTCAATCTTTTATTGTTTTTTATCACAAATGTCCATTTTTGGATATAGGTTTATTAAAAGACTTTCTATTTGGAAGATTGGAGAAAAGTACCATCCCTCCCTCTGCTTCGGAATGCAGGCAAGAAGAATCTTCCACTTTCAAGAGAAAGAAAAGAATGTTCCTTTTCCGTGTGGAAAAGAAAGAAGCTACTTTTGTGATGTAACAAAAGCAGCCAAAAACACAGAAAAGGAAGGGGTAGAAGACTATTCGGTATGCGCTGGGATTGCAGAAGCTGCAAGATAGATGGGAAACAAAAAAGAAAGAACAGTATAGCAGAGACAAATAAAGTGTGCAGAAATTTATAAGCTCCCCTTGTGGGGAGTTACGTAGCAACTCCTGGGGAGTGTCAGCAAAGCCTGATTCCCTTAAGCCCCCCTTTTTTAAAGGGGGGAAGTCGCTAAAGGCGACGGAGAGATGTTGGGAATACAATCCATTTACCGCCGCAGCAAGCAAGATGGAAGGAAACAACCCCTTAATCGGCGTTGCCGACAGCATCCCAGCGTCTCGAAGCGACTCCTCCAGAGTCGCTTCGAGACGCATCACAGGGGAGCCATATTGTTTGTACGTGCTGTGCAGACTTTCGCGTAAAATGGATAGTCGAAGCAAGGCATTGCAGAGGCTCCGAAGGCACGATAGTCCCCCCTGCCTTGAGCAGACTGGCAGTCTGCTCCAAACGGACGCGATCGGGAAGCCGGGTCCCCGGCTTCGCCCCCACGAATCGCGGCGCGATCCGCAAAAAGCGCACTTTTGGGTACTTTTCCTCAGCGCAGGGAAAGTACCACCCGTTCCCCTGCTTCGGGATGCAGGAACTCCCCCGTGTGGATGGGGGAGGACTTTCTCTTCCCCTGCACAGCTGCGGCAGTAAGAGGCGCCTTATACTTTAGGATATCATTTCCATTGACAGATAGAAGTCCATATGCTATAGTATAAAAAAGCTGGTCCGGGAGCAACGGACCCAGCCAGTATTTTAAAGACAGTGAAAAGAAAGAGTAGACGGACAGGCAGTCTCCAGAGAGAGGATGGTCGGTGCAAATCCTCGTCTGCCTCCGGCAAAGCAGTCTTGGAGTCGCTGCCCGAAGGTTTTTCAGTAGGCGCAGACGGGTTTCTCCCGTTACAGAGAAGCGGTATACTTTTTTGTACCGGCAGAGTGCAAAGAGAAGCGTAACGCTCCTCTTTGAAGTCAGGTGGTAACACGGAAAAATTTCGTCCTGAACGCAGTATGCGTTCAGGACTTTTTGTTTTTCCAGAGAAAGGATCAAAATACAATGCACACCAAAAATTCAGTAGAGCAGGGGATGCCTGCAAAACTGCAAAATATCCGATACGAAATCCGCGGCCCCTTGCAGCAGGCGGCAGATGAAATGGAACGGCGGGGAAAAGCGATCCTTCGTCTAAATATCGGCAACCCGGCTCCATTCGGATTTCATGCGCCGAAACGGCTTCTTCACACCTATATGGACCGACTGGCAGATACAGAAGGATATTCCGATTCCAAAGGGCTGCTCAGCGCCCGCCAGGCCATCGAAGCATACTGCAGAAAAAAGGGTATGGAGCCCTGGGGCACAGATACCATATATACTGGAAACGGCGTCAGTGAGCTGATCCTCCTATCCATGCAGGCGCTGCTGGAAAGCGGAGAGGAGGTACTGATTCCCGCACCGGACTATCCCCTGTGGACCGGCGCAGTACAGCTGGCCGGAGGCCGTGCCGTCCACTATATCTGTGACGAATCCGCCGACTGGTTTCCGGATCTCGCCGACTTAGAAAAAAAAATCTCCGGGCGTACCCGGGGAATCGTACTGATCCATCCCAACAATCCTACCGGCGCCCTATATCCGCCGGCTCTCCTGTCTCAAATCGGAGAACTCGCCCGGCGACATGGTCTGATTCTGTTTGCCGATGAAATTTACGACCGACTGGTAATGGACGGGCAAACCCACGTGGCTGTAGCTTCTGCAGTACCGGATGTTCCGGTGGTAAGTCTTGGAGGCCTGTCCAAGTCCCACCTTATATCGGGATTTCGATGCGGCTGGATGTGTCTGTGCGGAGACTGGTCCGGGAAGGAGGGATTTATTCAAGGTATGAATCTGCTTACTTCTATTCGGCTGTGCTCAAATGTTCCATCCCAAGCCATTATCCCAGAAGCACTGGCAGCTGAAGAAGAAATGCAGGCGCTGTTGGCGCCCGGCGGCAGAATCTATCAGCAGAGGGAAGCCATATGCCAGGGGCTCTCCCGTATTCCCGGGGTAAGTGTTTGCCGGCCGGCGGCAGGATTTTATGTGTTCCCTATGGTGGATATACGCCGATATCCTGCCTTTGACGATCATACGTTTGCATTGCGTTTGTTGGAAAGGGAACGGATTCTCATCACCCCGGGTACAGGATTTCACTGGAAGCGTCCGGATCATTTTCGGATTGTTTTTTTGCCAGAGGAAAAGGCACTTGTCTATGCGGCAGAACGGATTGGCGCGATACTGGAGACCTTTTGCTGAGGTTATAGATAACGCGGCGTTACAACCCTCCGGCCGCCTTGCTGCCACCTCCCCTGACAAGGAGAGGCATAAGTGAGGAGGATACGAGCTCCTACACGGAAGAAGACTCCACTTTGGGAAAACAGAGCTTTGTTAAAAAATCTGACCGGAAATCCCAAGCAATGTAGCCGCGTTGTTCCAAAAAATATCTTCCCGCTCTCCCTGGGAAAGCTCCAACGTATCCAGCAGCCGCAGCTCCATTTGGGGAGTGTGCCAGGGACAATCGGATCCAAACAGCAGCCGGTTTATACCGTGCTTTTCAATAATGTCCAAAGCCTCGGCCCGAGGCTTTGTTCCATACCCAAAAGAAAGATCGAAATACAGGGGCAGGCCACACAGATATCGCAGTACATCCTCTCCCATCCCGGCCCCGCCCCAGTGGGCGGCGATGACCGGACAGTCTATATGCGCCAGCGCCGCAGCCAGTCGCTGGGGCGTGCAGTGGAAAGGCGCTCTGTATCCGTAATCCTGACCTGCATGAAAGAGGATTACAAATCCAAGCTCCGACGCTTTTTTGTATATGGGAAACATTTTGGGGTCATCTACAAAAAAGTCCTGGTAATCCGGATGCAGCTTGATTCCCCGCATACCCAGCGCCGCAATCCGCTCCAGTTCCTCCAGCGCATCCGGCGCGTCCGGGTGAACGCTGCCAAAGGGATAGATATGCTCGCACTGAATCGATGCGGCAAAGTCGTTCACCTTTTTCATCTGCCTGGGATTGGTGGCAATACTTTGCACTGCAAAAGCGTCTACTCTCTCTTCACGCATCAGATTCTCCAGACTGGACAGGGTTCCGTCCGTATGGGGCCGGAGTCCCCCGGAAGCAAAGGACAGCTTTTCAATCGCCCTGGGCGCCAGTGAGTCGGGAAAACAATGGGTGTGAATATCAAAGATCATGCCGGTTTTTCCTTTCATATTCTTTTAAAAAGAGCAGCGCCTCCCAATACCCTGCAAAGCCCTTTCCAGCAATGGTTTTCAGGCATGCCGCCGATATATAAGAGATCTTTCGAAAGGCTTCTCTGTGGTGGACATCGGACAGATGGACCTCTACGGCAGGCAGCCCCACTGCCTTCAGTGCGTCCAGGATGGCGACGCTGGTGTGGGTATAGGCCGCCGGATTGATGACGATCCCGTCAAACTTACCGTACGCCTCCTGAATTTTGTCTACCAGCGCCCCTTCATGGTTGGACTGAAAGACCTCGTATTCAATCTCCGCCTTGCGGCAGGTTTCGTCAATAGAATCCAGAAGCGCCTGATAACTTTCTGTTCCGTAAATATCCGGCTCCCGCAGCCCCAGCAAATTTAGATTCGGCCCGTTGAGGATGAGTATTTTCATTGGTATACCCTTCTTTCATGTATGTTTTTTATGGGATTTTTTCTTTCCTACAGGGGATAAATGCAAAAAGGACACCAGCTGCCAGGCAGTTTCCTGAATGCCGATGTTCATCACCTTCACATCGGACCATGCCAAATAAAGGGGCCGGCGCTGCCGTTCCAGTTCATCCGGAGAATGCTGTATCAGCAGCGGCCTGCTTTGGGCCTTTTCTTTTCCAAGGCCCAGCTGCTCTCTATAAGTTTTGGTCATCTGCCGCCAAATATACACTACGGTGCTGTTTTGCCGAAGCAGATCCCGATTTTCCGGCCGGGTTACTACACCGCCTCCTGTGGAGATCACACAGCCGCTTTTCTTTCCTGCCTGGGCCACGCACTGGGTCTCCAGTCTGCGAAAGGCCGCTTCCCCGTCCTGCTGAAAAATTTCAGGGATCGGTTTCCCTGCAGCCTTCACGATCTCCGCATCGATGTCGATCCACTCCCGGTCAAGAGTCGCTGCCAGGCGCTTTCCAATCATGGATTTCCCGCAGCCGGGCATCCCGATCAGGACGATATTTTTCATCTCCCCGCTGATTTTCCGCTGTATCTTTTCAATCAAGGCATCCTTTTGCTTTTTCCCAAGAAAAAGGTCTACGCTGTATTTTGCCTGGGCCACCAGCATGGATAGTCCGCCAATGGCAGGAATACCCAGAGACTGAGCCTGAAGCATCAGCGCTGTTTTTGCCGGGTTGTATATGATATCCGCCACGCACCCCAGGGCGGGCAGACGGGTGAGATCTACCGGAGCGGCGCCGTTGTTCGGATACATCCCCACCGGGGTAGTGTTGACCAGAAGGACAGCGTCCCCATGCCGGTCCAGATTGTCGTAGTTGTCCGCTCCGCTGCGGGAAATCACGATCACCTGGCCGGCGCCTATATCCTGCAGTACCTGCACCACTGTGACAGATGCGCCGCCACTGCCCAGCACCAGCGCCTTTTTTCCCCGGATCAGGGATTCCCATCCCCGGAGCATATACCGAAATCCGTCGTAGTCGGTGTTGTCTCCGTACAGGCTGCCGTCGGACCGGCGCAAAATCGTGTTGACGCTGCCAAGCTGCCGGGCACGGGGGGACAACGCCGCAAGATAGGAAAGCACCGCCTTTTTATAGGGAATGGTCACGTTGAGTCCGTCAAAGTTTCCCTCTGTGAGAAAAGCGGCAAGCTTTTCCTGCGGTGTAGGAAAAAGCGTATACGTATCGTTTCCAAGCATGGAATGGATGCGGGGAGAATAGCTGTGGGACAGGTGTTCCCCCAAAAGACCGAATGTCATAGGACCTCCTTTATGGATCAGACGATTTCACTGTAGGAACCAAGATAGCGAAAATCCTCGCACATATGCTCCAGTTCCCCCATGAGCTGAAGAAACTCCTTCGCATATACGGAGACGTCCAAATCAAAATAAAACATAAATTCAAAATCCCGGTCCGGAATCGGTCGGCTCTCCAGCTTGATCAGATTGATGCCAAGTGCATTGCACCGGGACATCACCTGATACAGGGCGCCTGGTCGATGGGGCGTCACCACCATAATGCTTGTCCGGTCTGCCCCAGGATAGATCTCTGCTGCTTTGGAAATGCAGATGAACCGGGTGTGGTTGTTGCCGTTGTCCTGCACAGAGGTTGCAAGCGGACACAGTCCGTACAGAGACGCGCAGGATCGGGAGGCCAACGCGGCCACATCCTCCCTTGGGGAGTCCGCCACCATTTTTGCTGCTACTGCTGTGTTTTCGCAGGGGGTAACCTTGACGCCCAGGGCGCCAAGATATTCCCTGGACTGGGAGATCGCCTGTGGATGGGAAAACACCTCCCGAATCTGGGACATCTTGGCTCCCGGCTTTGCCAGCAGCTGATGGTCAATATGGACACGGGTGCTGCGCACAATGCGCACATGATGCTGGATCATCAAATCATACACCCGGGTGACAGATCCGGCATTGCTGTTTTCCAGGGGCAGGACTCCATAGGCGCAGGCGCCGGAATCGATGGCCTGAAACACGTCTTCCCAAGTTTCATAGTACTGCAGCGCAGGATAGCGAAACAGCTTTTCGGCAGCCAGGGCAGAATATGCCCCCTCCGTCCCCTGGCAGGCTACCGGTGCCTGGGAGGGAAATATCTTCGGCGTATGCTCCAGCGCGTACTGGATCGCGTCTACCGTATCTGAATGGGGGTGCATTTGCTTTTCCTGCTCCGCCCGACTCATTTCAAATATCGCATTGTACAGGGCGCAAATGTAGGATTCCATATCCTTCCCAGAAAGGCTGGTCACCTGGGCCAGCTTCTGCCGTTCCCTGGCCGCATCCAGCACCGGCAGTCCCCGCTGGGCCTTGTAGGAAGATACCTTTCGGGAAATCTCCATCCGTTCACAAAACAATTTTACGATGCTTTGATCAATGGCGTCGATTTCCCCCCGCAGTGTAGTCAAATCCAGTTCCATACAAATCGTTCCTCATTCTTTATAATATTGCGTCCAACAGGGCCAGCGCCACAGCCGCCTCTACTACCGGCACCGCACGCAGGACGATACAAGGATCGTGGCGTCCGTGGACAATCAGCTTTTGCGGCTCCATACGGGAGAGGGACACGCTGTCCTGCTCGATCCCGATGGAGGAGGTCGGCTTGAAGGCCGCACGCACCAAAATCGGCATACCGTTTGCAATGCCACCCAAAATACCACCGTTGTTGTTGGAGGCGGTTCTCACTGCCCCGCCACGGATCACATAGGGATCGTTGCAGGTGCTGCCCCGCATAGACGCGCAGTCAAACCCTGCGCCAAATTCCACGCCCTTTACGGCGGGGACAGCAAAAAGCATTGCAGCAAGGCGGCTTTCCAGTCCGTCGAACATGGGATCCCCCACGCCGGCTGGCACACCCACGGCGGCGCATTCCACGATGCCGCCTACGGAGTCAGCGCTCCGCTTTGCCGTAAGAATGGCGGCTTCCATGGAAGGGGCAACGCTGTCGTCTACTACGGGAAATGCCTTATCCCGGATTTTCTGCAGCGCCTCCCCGGTGATGTGGACGCTGTCAAAAGGGGTGTCGTGCACCGCTTCGATTTGGGCCACGTGTGCGCCCACAGTAATGCCCCGCTGGGAAAGCAGCTGCAGAGCGATTCCTCCGGCAATACACAGGGGAGCGGTGAGGCGGCCGGAAAAATGGCCGCCGCCGGTGGGATCCTGGTGGCCGTTCCATTTCACGCAGGCAGGATAATCTGCATGGCCCGGGCGGGGGCAGTCTGCAAGATTTGCATAGTCCCCACTGCGGGTATTGGTGTTGCGGATAATCGCCGTCAGCGGTGCGCCGCAGGTGACACCCTCATACAGCCCGCTCAGAAATTCCGGCACATCCGCCTCTCTGCGGGAGGTGGACAGGGCATTTTGCCCCGGCGCCCGCCGGGCAAGAAACTGGTGCAGGGCCTCCATATCAATGGGGAGGCCTGCAGGCAAACCGTCTATAGTGACCCCGATGGCCGGGGAATGAGATTGTCCGAATATGGAAATTTTGAGTTTACTACCGTACATGCTGGCCATAATGATTACCATGCCTTTCACTCTATTTGTGCCGCAGCACCAAATGGACGTGCAAAAATACTTTTTCACGCTGCTTTTCTAATCTATATAGTCCACACTGCCGCCCAGCCTTGCAAAATCCTGCCAAAATGCCGGGTAAGATTTGCTGGCCGACTGGGCACCAACAATGGTCACGTCCCCGCACAAAACGGAAGCCACAGCGGCAGACATGGCGATCCGGTGATCCCCCGCCGCATCTATCGTGCCCCCGTGGAGGGCGCCGCCGCCCTGAATGATGAGTCCATCCTCCAATTCCTGCACCTGCCCGCCCAAGGTGCGCAGCATCGCGGCAGAGGTGGCAAGACGATCGCTTTCCTTATAACGCAGCCGGGCGGCGTTGCAGATCACTGTCTCTCCCGGACTGCCCAGGGCCGCCACAGACAGCACCGGCACCAGATCCGGGATCGGAGCCGCGTCTATTTTACAATTTCCCAGTTTCATTTCTGAAAGCACCCGGCAAATGGCCCGATCCCCCTGGAGGGAGTCCTTGTGCAGGCCGGTCACTTCCACCGGCACCCCGAGAAAATCACACACTTTCCAAAAGGCTGCCCCAGACCAATCTCCTTCCGTATCGATCCTTCCGGGAGAGCGATACTGCTGCCCTCCGGGAATGGCGTATCCGTCTGCTGTGGGGAAAATGGAAATACCAAAGGCATCCAGCGCCCACAAGGTCATATCTACATACGCGGCAGACTCCCTTTTTCCTGTAAGGGTGATGGTGCTGTCCCCCTGACACAGGGGCAGGGCAAAAAGCAGTCCGGATATAAACTGGGAGGATACATCGGAACGCAGGATGTAGGACCCGGCGCATAGTCTGCCCTGGGTGACCAGGGGATTGGAACCAGCCTGTGACACAAGGTATCCGTGACGGATCAGCTCCTCCCGCAGGGGGGACAGTGGCCTGTCCGGCAGCCGGCCGTGCAGCTGCAGCGCCCCATTGATGCCGGCCGCTCCCAAAATAGGCAGAAGAAAACGCAGGGTGGATCCGGATTCGCCGCAGTCTATAGCGGCACGCCTCTCTTTTTCCCTTGGCGTTACGGTAAACACTCCTGTTTCATAAGTGATATGGGCGAAAGCTGCTTCCAGACAGTGTCGGGTGGCTTCTATATCTTCGCTTAGGGCACTGCAGCCTATAGCGGTGGGCTCCTTTGCAAGAGCGGCGCAGATCAGCAGCCGATGGGCCATGGATTTTGAGGGAACTGCGGAGATTTTTCCCGCAAGATGTTTGCCGTTTACGGTAACAGTCATCTTAACGCTATACCTTTCTGAATATTGAACTGGACACGGGCTCTGCCCGCTTATGTTTCTTCCATTCCGGCCCAGAAAAAGTCTTCCAGGTGGGAAACAGGGATCTTATAGGGCACGCATCGTCCTATCTCCTCCGGCAAAATCAGCGTAATGGTGTCGCCGGAGCGCTTTTTATCAGACAGGGCCGCCTGTGCCAATTGTCTTGGAGAAAAGTCGCAGCAGGTAGGCAGCTGATGGAGAGAGAGCAGATCGCACAGGCGCTGTGCAATATCCCCTTGGCAAAGGCCAAGCTTCCAGGCCCCTCTGCTGGCGATCACCATGCCCTGGGCCACTGCCCGTCCATGAGAAATCTGATAGTCGGAGCACAGCTCAATGCCATGGGCTGCCGTGTGACCGAAGTTTAGCAGGGCGCGCACACCCTGATCCTGCTCGTCCGCTTCTACGATATCCCGCTTAATGGCTACACAGGCGGCGATCACATCCTCCGGATCCGGCCGCACCGGCTGGTGCAGACGCTGAAACAGGGCAATATCCCGGATAACACCGTATTTAATCACCTCCGCCATACCGCAGGCGAAGATTTCGGGGGGCAGGGTGTCCAGCGTCTTTGGGTCACAGAGAACCAGAGAGGGCTGATGGAACGCGCCGGCCAGATTTTTCCCCGCGTCAAGATCCACGCCGGTCTTTCCCCCCACGGAGGAATCCACGGCGGCAAGAAGGGTGGTCGGAATCTGGATGAAGCGGACGCCCCGCAGGTAGCAGGCTGCCG